>VXMP01000087.1 GCA_009841075.1 Acidimicrobiia bacterium
GAGATGGACACAGCGCTGGAACAGGGCGGTCAAACCTCCGGCTACCACCCCCAAACCCTCGAATTGGGAGCGGGAGATGTCCGACTCGGCGAAGGGGACGATATAGGCCCGGGCTTCGGGAACAAACTTGGGAAGGATGGAACCGTCGTTGAGCACCACCTCGGCGCGGAGGTCGGCGATAGCACCCACGTCTATGTCCGATCCGAACCCACCCGACAGACGGGGCCAGAGAAAGGCCAGATAGGAGATGCCGTTCAAACCCAGAAAGGCACCGAAGACGGTAGTTAGCGCCCTGGTGAAGAACTGGCGTCGGTTGACCCCGGCCTCCTGGGGGGAAAGCTCTTCCACCCTCATAACCTCCACCGCCTGCATAGCGGCTACGGACTCCTCTGCCTCCTCCTCGACTTCCTCGTCCTCCGATTCGGATACGGTCTCGGAATCGTCGGGGGTGGAGACCTCAACCGCCGGTTCGGACGGGGCCGGAACCACCACTACCGGACCGGGAGGGGCCGATCGGTCCGCCTTGCGGGTTTCGCGGGACACGCCCGATCTCCAGGAACGGGATGGTTTAGCCGGGGTCTCGCTCCGGCGATAGGCGATCACGAATGCCCCAAGTACCCCCATCAGAACCACCACGGCCAGGGCCACGATCAGCAGCTGAACGGCCGTCATTCGAAATGCACCCAGTCTTTGAGGTCGTCGAACCAGATCCCGTCCGCCCAAGGGTAGGTGAAGTTGAAGCCGGGCCCCCGGAAAAGGGTTCCGATCAGGGTAAGGGTGGCCGAACCGGTGAGGAACAGGGTGAACAGCATGATGGCGAACTTACGATCCGACGGTTTGGTGGAGGGGTTGCGGTCCACATACGGAATCGCCATGAACCCCAACAACCCGGTGATAGTGGGGATGATTACCCCGGCGATCTGCGGATCGTAATAGGAGAGCAGCTCCTGCAGACCCAGGAAATACCAGGGTGCCTTGGACGGATTGGGGGTGGCGTTGAAGTTGGCCAGCTCCAGAAGCGGGGCCTGCAGGATCACCGAAATCACTATCAGCACCGCCGTGACCACCATCAAGGCCGAGAACTCGGCGATCATCAGATGAGGCCAGGTGTTCACCTTGTCCGTAGGGGTGGCCTTGACCTGCTGGATGGCCTTGGCCTTGACCACGGTGAGCAGGCGCTGAGGCCGAACCCCTTCGGGGATTTCCTCGGGAGGGGCCACCGGACGGAGGGTTACCTGGGTGGCTCTTTCGCCATTTTCCGAAGCCGGTGGCGGAGGAGAGGAAGGTGCGGTGAGAGGTTCGGTGGGCGGGGTCTCAACCGAAACCGTGGTGGTTTCCGGGGCAGGCGGGGTAGGAGCCGGAGGAGACGGGGAAGCAGGAGTCTCGGCGACCGGTGCCGCCGGGGATTCGGTAGTAGCCGTGGGAGCGGTCGGTGCCGGATCGGAGGGCGGGGCAGACGGAGGAGGTGCCGCCGGGGCAACCGGAGGAGCCTCCCCTCTCATCTCCGCCAAGACCTGTTCTACCGGTATGCCCAAGGCCTTGGCCTTGGCTTCGGCAGAACGAAGCAGCAGATGTTCCGGTATCTCAACCATCTACATCCGCCCCATTCGCCAGGTGTATGACCATGCTGAGCCCTTGCCTAGAGGGGACCCGAAATGCCGCCGTCCTTGCGGACCCGCCAGAAGTGAACGGCCATAAAGATGACAATTACGAAAGGCAAGAACAGCACATGCAGGACATAGAAACGTAACAATGTGTTACCGGTCACTTCTATCCCGCCCAAAAGGGCAAACTTGACCTGATTACCGAACATCGGGGTAAACCCGGCCATGTTGGTCCCCACCGTCACCGCCCACAGGGCGAGCTGATCCCAGGGCAGCAGGTAGCCGGTGAAGGAAAGCAGCAGGGTCAGCAGCAACAAGACCACCCCGATAACCCAGTTGAACTCCCGAGGAGGCTTGTAGGCCCCGTGGTAGAACACCCGCGACATATGCAGGAACACGGTCAGGACCATGAAGTGCGCCCCCCACCGATGCAGGTTGCGTACCAACGACCCGAAGGCCACCGAGGTGGAAAGAGCCTCCACGTCGATGTAGGCGGCGGGAGCGGTGGGCCGATAGTAGAACATCAGGAAGATGCCGGTGATGGTCAGCAGAATAAAGAGGAAAAAGCTCAACCCGCCCAGACAGAGCGTGTAGGAGAGACGCACCGCATGGCGTTTCACCTTGACCGGGTGGAGGTGATAGAGCACGTTGTTCATGATCACGTAGGAACGGTTACGGGGGCTGTCGCTGTAGCCCCGCTTGAAAGGGGAACCGGGCCGGAATATCGACTCCCAAAAGGAACTTCGCCGGAAGGCGTCGGCGGCCTCTTCGACCCGTTCCTTCACCTTCAGTCGTGCTAATCCGTTCGCCATTTGGTTAACTCCTCCGCCGTTTACCAGCGCATCCCGTAGGTGTACCCGTTCTTGAAGTCACGGGCACCGGTGTCAAGATCCCAGGGTGCCCGATCCACCAGACCCGAGTTTAGGGCGGTCTCGCTCACCGAACCTTCGAACTTGCCCAGGGAGATAACGTTGGTGGGGCAACGGTCTATACACAGCGCGCATCTGGTGCACTCGTACTCGTCTACCACAAAGAAGCCCACGTTATCGGCGCTATCTGAGGGATGATCAACATCGAACGCCTCGTCAATGGCATCCAGGGAAAGGTAGTGGATGCATTTCCAGGGACAGATGTCCACACAACCCTCACAAAGAATGCATTCCGCCTGGTTGATGTGGAGAAACTGTTTAGGCCGCACCTGCGCCTGGACGTAGTCGGTTTCCACCATGACCAGCTGGTAGTCGTCCCGAAACGGCGGGGTTTCGAACCAAACCTCCGACTTGGCCATCTATTCGGCTCCCTTAACGATCGGCCGTCCGTAGGGGGAAACAGACTGCGCGGAACTTTCTTTGGGCATCGGCCCGCTGAACCTCTGTATCCAGAGGGCGAACAAGACGATAAAGGTCAAGGCCCCCATGTTGTAGTTGATCGAAACAAAGTCCTTGATGGCTCCCCAGCTGACCCCCACGTTGTTGCCCAGAACCAGCGGCGGCCAGATGCTGAAGGCGTCGTTCTGCTCGGTCCAGTTGAGCGGCCCTTGGGCCAGGTTGAGCCATTCGGAGGCCACCGTACCCAACAGGATCACCAGCTCGGTCATGGCTATAAAGGCGGCCAGGGCTGCCAACGACCAGGTGAGCTTTCGCCCGAGGAAGACGGCAATTGCGATACCCAGCAGCATCAGCTGACTTCCCCCGAACGCCACCAGATGACCGACCGTGAACCAGGGGAAACACCAGTCGCTCCCCGAGATCATGCAGTCTCTGGGTACCCATCCGAAGTAGTCCACGCTGACTTCCAGAGCCACCGGGGTTTGGGGGAGATCGGGTGCCACCGTGGGGGTGGCGGCCACCGTCCGGGCTTCCCGATCATAGATAACCGAGTCCCCGGCCCTGATACCGATCGCATCGTCGGTGGCCAGGGTTACGGTCTCGATGGAGGGAAAGTTGGCGTAATGGTTGAACCAAACCCCCACCACCAGGGTCACCAGCCCTACCAGGAACAAGCCCCAACCGATAAGCGCCCGCCGGGTGGGGCTCATCTGCCGGAGCGTCCGTTGCACCATCGCGGTTGTAAGCCTCCGTTTCTAATCGTCAACGGGCACTCGACCGTAAGCAAACCGCGCCTTTTCGGACGATCGGGGCGAAACCAGGTTCCGCCGGTCGGTCTGGCCCTATTGTTGCATAAAATCGGGTTCTCTCTAAACCCGTAAGATATCAACGACCGGTGCCAAGGATAATTGGGTTCCGGTTTCAATATGTCCGAACCTCCCAAAGGATTGCTTTCGGATCGCATCGTTTAATCTATGCACTGGATAAGGGGCTCCCGATGGGGCGGGACAACGAAAGGAAGGTCTGGATTGACCGGGGATAATCCCAAGCTATCCAGGCGTCTGCTTGACCGGATCGGTACGGATCAGGATGAGTCGGCGGCATCATGGCTGATGGTTGTGTCCTGCCTGTTTCTCCTGGCCGGAACCGCCCTACTGGTAACGGCGTTGTTCAAATTGGTGGTTCCCTCCCTGTTCGCCGATACCGCCCTCATGTCCTTCGGTCGGCTTCGGCCGGCCGCCCTGCTCACCCTGGTCTACGGATTCGGCGGCACCATCACCCCGGCCATCGCCTATTACCTGACCCCTCGACTGGTGGGGGCCAGGATGCGTTTTCAACCGATTGCGCTGCTGGGCGGGCTGGGCTTGGCCGGATTGGTGGCCCTCGGTGTTCTGGTGGTGCTGTTCCGGGGACCTGCCGGGCCCGAGCTCGGTGAGTTTCCTCCTCTTTTCGACTGGCCGATAGCCGCCCTGCTTCTTCTGCCCGCCCTGACCGTTTCCGCCACCATCCGCCACCGTACCGAGGAGAGCAGCTTCGTTTCGCTCCTCTATGTGCTGGGGGCGGTCTGGTGGTTCCCGGCCCTGCACATCACCGGAAGCATTCCGGCCCTCCCCAATGCGGGACCCTTCCTCCAGACCGGGCTGGTAGCCAACGGGATCCTCTGGCTGGCCTTTCCGGCGGCCGCCCTGGGAGGGGCCTACTACGTCTTGGTCAAGGAAAGCGGTCTTCCTCTCTTCTCCGGCCCGCTCGCCCGGGCCGGGTTCTGGACCCTGTCCGGCACCGCTTTGTTGGCCACGCCGATCCGGTTCCTAGGCGGACCCGCCCCCGACTGGACCGAAACGGTGGCGGTAGTCGGTGCGATGGGCCTTATCGTCTCGGCGTTGGCGCTGATCACCAACCTGGGCCAAACCTTGTCGGGTGCCTGGGAGGAAATGAGCCGAAACCCGGTAATCCGTTACCTGGTGGTAGGTGCCTCGGCATACACCCTGGTCACCGTCCTGACCGGGTTATCGGGTTTCCGATCCACCGCGGCGATGGTCGGGCTGACCACCTGGCATGAAGGTTTAACCTTTGGAACCGTTTTGGTGGCGGTACCTGCGCTGGCCCTGTCCTTTGTGTTCCACGCCTTCCCTCGTACTACCGGACGGAACCTGTCGGACGAGATAATCGCCGGCCGGGGTTTGCGCTGGCTGACCTGGGGCGGAGGAATAACCGCCGCCTGCTTCCTGTTGGCCGGATTGGTCTCCGGGATGGCCTGGAACTGGGCCAATGCCTCCGGCACCCGTACCAATACCGGACTCGGTTTCTCCGCCGGACTCTCCGAGGTGAACCTCCTGTTTACCTTAGGGGCGCTGGCGTCGGTGGTGGCGCTGGCCGGGGTTGCACTGATGGTCTGGACCGTCATCAGAACCTACATTTCCGGAACCGCCCGCCCGGTGGAAGTGCTGATCCCGGTGGAAAACGAAACCGATGAGTGACCTGCTGGCCGCCGCCGCCGCTGCCATGGGTAGCCCCGAGCATCTGGTGGAACGCTCTGCCCAGGCCCGGGCCACCGCCGAAGGAATTGCCTACGAGGAGGTACTGGCCGCCTGGGCCGGAGGCACGGCCGCTCCGGTAACCGCCGCCCCACCGGCCCCGACCCAAGAACCCGCTCCTGCGGCTGCGCCGGCTGCAACCACACCTACCGAAGAACCCGCCTCCCCACCGGTAACTGCTCCTCCTCCTCCGATGGAGATGGCAGAGGTGCCCGCCGTCTCCACGGTGGCGGCACCGGTTATGGCCCACAGCCAGGCCACCCCCCGCCTGGAAGGGGTAAAGCTTCATCCGCTAAGCACCTGGTTGTCCATGGCGGCCCTATTCGCCATCGGACTGGTAATCACCTTTATCGGCCCCTTCAATACCGGTGCCGACAGCCGCCATGTGGTGGCGGGCACCGACCTTTCGGCGATCGGCGAGCAGGGTCAATCCCTTTATCTGCACCTGGGTTGCGGTTATTGCCATACCCAGCTGGTTAGACCGGTACTGGCCGATGTCGGGCTGGGACCGGTGACCGAGGCCTGGGCGGATTCCTTGGAAGACGCCACCTTCGGTGTGCAACGCATCGGCCCCGACCTGGCCCATGCCGGTAGCCGAGCCTCCTATGAGGACGGCGAAGAACTGGTATCCGTGGAAGAATATCTGGCCCTCCTGGCTAGGCCGGGAGAGTTCCTCCCCGAGGGGGACCACCCGCCCTATGAGCATCTGTCCAATGAAGACCTGCTGGCCCTGGCAACCTATCTGACGGAGCTGGAGTAGTTATGCGTCCTCACCCGAACCGATCCACGGGACCGAAGTCGTGAGCGACCTACTGGCCGCCGCCGCCGCTGCCATGGGTAGCCCCGAGCATCTGGTGGAACGCTCCGCCCAGGCCCGGGCCACCGCCGAAGGAATTGCCTACGAGGAGGTACTGGCCGCCTGGGCCGGAGGCACGGCCGCTCCGGTAACCGCCGCCCCACCGGCCCCGCCCGCCACGTCGGAACCGGCTCCGACTCCCCCGCCGCCCGAGCCTACCGAACCGGATTTTCCCGAACCTTCCGAGCCGATCCCCGCGCCGCCCACACCAGACCCCGGTGCCCTGGTCGGTGTGGTGGCCGCTCCTCCCGCCCCGACCAGTGTCTCCCTGGCCGAAGCCCATCGGTTCGAGGCGGTTATTACCAGCCCCACCGCCTCGCTTACGGAACGGGTTTCCGCCGCCATGCCCCGTTGGCTCCTGGTGCTCTTCTTCGCCATCCCATTGATCGGCCTCACCTACCTGATTACCTTCGCCGGAGGACCCAACTGCGGGTCGGGAGGCCAGCTTTCCGTGGATCGGCTCACCGGATTGGTGGAGAACTGCGATGGATCCGAATACGAGGTTGGAGGTGCCGCCGGTGGAGTGGACGTTCGGGCTCTGGTCGGCCTGGGAAGCACCCTGTACGCCGCCCCTTCCAGCTGCGCTTCCTGCCATGGAGGAAGCGGCGAAGGCGGGTCCGGGCCGGCCCTGGTGGGTACCCTGCTGGATACCTTCCCGATGTGCACCGACCACATCGAATGGGTTACGTTGGGCACAAACGGTTTCCTGGACGCCGGACGGGAAACCTACGGAGCACTGGGGACCACGGTCGGTTCGGGCGGGGTAATGCCCTCCTTCAGCGACACCCTGACCCCGGAAGAAATCGCCACCGTAGTGTTCTATGAGCGGGTGGTGCTGGGCGGCCAAGACGTGGACGAAGCCGTCTTCGACTGCGGATTCGCCCAACCCGAAGACGACCCTGACAACCCCGAAACCGAGTCGGAAGAACCCGTCACCTAAACGGAGACCCGGTTGAAACCATGAGATCAGGAACCGCCATCACCATTCTCATCCTGCTGCTGCTGATCGGAATCGCCGGAATAGTCTTCACCTTCCAGCTACTCAGCCTTTAAGAGGGTTTAATCCGAGCGGGCTATAACCACCGAGGAGTCCTCCGCCAGGGTGAAATGCTGGTCGGCTCTTCCCTCCCGCACCGCCAAAGCCATCAGACCGGCCGAGTCGATGTTCATTAGGGGGCGTCCGGTTTCCACATCGGCGAAGGTGTCCACCCATTGCACCCGATAACTCATCAGGCCGACTCTGACTTCGACTACCTCACCGGGACCGATCCCCGCCTCACCCAGGTCGTCGGGGGTGATGTTGGTCTGAACGTTGCCGTAGGTATCGATCCACCAGGCCCGGCCTTCTACCTCTCCTTTATCCGTAACCTCGGACAGAGGCAACAACAGAGGTTCGAGAAGTGCAGCGTCAACCCGAGGACCGAGATCTTCGGGTTGGGCTTCTCCCGCCGCCAACAGGGCCGCCGCCGGAGCGAACCGGTCTCTTCCCTCAAAGGTTCGTCCCACGGCAGGAAGTATCACGTCCGGGTTCTCGATCGAATACGCCGCCGACGCCCCTCCCAGAAAGGCCGTCGCCGGCGAAAGCAGCCCGTTATCGGGGCCGACCAGGTAGCCCCAATCGGTGGAAAGCGCCAGCGCCTTCCGGTCGCTTCCCACGCCCGGATCCACCACCGCCAACACCACCCCCTTCGGTAGGTATTGGATCGCCCGGAGTAGGGTTAGGGCACCCGCCCGTATATTTCCCCGTGGAACCCGATGGTTCAGGTCGATCACCCGACAATCGGGGGACAGAGTGGCTATCACCCCGTGCACCACCCCCACATACTCGTCCTCCCATCCGAAGTCGGACAGAAACGTGATAGGAAGGGGGTAACCGGAGTTCAAGATGGATCAGATGGTAGGAGGGTGCTGAAAAATATCCATTTGGCCCGCCGGTAGGTAACGGAAATCCCGGTTGTAAAGTTCGGCCCCGGAGGGAGAAACCGCATCGATAAGGATCAAAAAAAGCCCGAGGAACCTTCGCCGAACTCCACCGCACTTCCCCTGACGGATTCACTCGGTTGCCGGCACCTCGGGCTTTCTGGAGAGAACCTTAACGGCCCCGACCGACCCTTATCAAATCATTGACCGGCTCATTTTGACATTCTCAAATACTTCTTAAATTAACATCAAAGGAGGGCTGAAGTGCCCTTATCCACACTATCCCCAGGGGTTCCCAACAGGGGTTGTGAATAAGTACCTTCCGGGAAATTTTCGCGATCTCGGAAAAAGTTTTCCGGGCCACCACCCTCCCTCATATGATTTCGGGGACAGCCTCGGTGGTCAGCGCCCGAAACCGGTCTTGAGCAGGGGGCGGAAGGTCAGCTCCACCAACTCGTATATCTCGGCGAACACATATTGGATGGTTCCCTCATCGGCAGAGTCGGCTTCGATCCGTCCCCGCAGGTAGATCTCGCCGTGATAGTCAAGGGCGAAATGGACCCGCCAGGCCCGATGGTTTCGCATCAGCAGCAAACGGTAAAGCTCGTCCAAAGCCTTCGGCGGCGAGGGCAGCACATAGGCCTCAAAACCCACGGTACGGTCGCCCGGTTCCACCCAAACCGTGGTGCAGTCTCGGGTTACCTGTACCATACGCACCGCCCAGCGGCCTTCTACCAACTCGGCGGCCTCCACGTCCGATTCCTCATCCTCCACCCAGGATCGGAAGATTTCGCCCAGGCGTTCGGTGAGTTCCGCCCGCCCCATCAGACAATTCCTCTATAAAGCTCCATCAGGCGACCGGTGGCGGTCTCCCAACCGAAACGCCGGCCCGACTCCAAAGCCCCATCCACCAAAAGGTCGCGGTCCGCTCCACCCTCCAAAACCTTCAAAAGAGCCTTGGCGTAATCAGGCGGATCCCATCCATCCACCAGAAAGCCGGAGATCCCTTCTTTGATCACATAGCGCAGCCCCCCTACATTGGCCGCCACCACCGGCAGCCCCACCCCCTGGGCTTCCGCAGCCACCAGACCGAAGGATTCGCTTCTGGACGGTACCACCAGCACATCGGCCGCCTGATAGTAGGTGGGAAGGCGGCGATGTGGCTGCACCCCGCACCAGACCAGGCCCTCACCCAAGCCCATATTCTGCGCCAGCCGTCGGATATGAACCTCCTCCTCCACCCCGGCGGGCCCGCTCGGTCCCCCCACCACCA
>VXMP01000048.1 GCA_009841075.1 Acidimicrobiia bacterium
CCCCTTTACCCCGACGATCCCGACCACGCCGATCATGAAGAACCCAACGCCGCCGGTAAGCGTTACCTGAAGATCGTCAAAAACTTCTTCCAAAACGGCCTCACCAACGTTGACACCACCATCGAGTTTGAAGACATCTTCAACCGCCGGGGCGTGCTGACCGGCAACAAAGTCACCGTCCGGTGCAGCCCCGACCATGACTGCACCTGGAACGACCGGGGCCCCGTCCCCGCGGAAGGCGAGGATGGACACAAAGCAGGCCTGGAACCCGGAGACGTGTACGCCGTAAGGATGCCCAACCCCGACGGCCTCTTCGACCCGTACTATGAAGTGCACAACTTCACCTCGGTGCTCAAAGAAGTCACAGAGTTTGAGGTGGAGGACTACCAGGAACCTGAACAGGAGGACGTCGACAAACAGCGTAACCCAAAGGGTACGGTGCCGGCTAACCCGCGTAGCCGTACCGCTACCTACAGTGTGCCCGGTCATCTGACCTGCGGCGATTTGTTTGGACAAGCCTATGTCTGGACGGTCAAGGAAGAGTTGCTGGTTGCTACCTACTATGTGGAGGTCTACCAGCGGGACGACAACGGCGACGTTGTTGTCCCCTTCGTGGTGACCGGATGCGTGCTGCGCGACCCGGACGAGCCGTACCATCCGATCGTTGAGGAAGTAGACGCCAACGGCGACACAATAATCAACACGTCAACAGGTCTCCCCCAGTTTGTGAAGGCTTCAGAGCCTCAGATGCGACGCGGCCGGCCCGTGACCGCCGGCGAAGCCCTGCCCGCGACCCGATCCCCCATCACCGACTGCAGCATGGTGGCCGGCGCGGGCACCCCCAAGGGCGACCAGTGCGTCGTCACCTATCATGAGTACACAAGTCCTGATGCCGCCACCGGTGAAGTGCCACGGCCGGACACCGGGCGGCTGCCGAGCGTCGAACACCCCGGTGCCGCCCCCGAATACGAACCACCCACCGAACGTGAAGTCGAAGCCTGCAACCGCCGCTCCGACCACGAAACCTGCATCAACAAACTCGAAGCAGACGCCCTCAACGACTACTACCGGGCGCTCGAAAAACACGACGCAAAAGTGCAACGCTACGAACAAGAACTCGACAAGCTCTACTACGACATCGACGACGACCCCGCCACCCCCGAAACCTTCCGAGGCGAACAGTTCTGGGTCTGCATCCCCTACGACCAATGGCAACAAGACATAGAAGACGGCATTACCACCGGACAACGCTGCTACCTAGTCGGCTAACACCCAACCCCTCAACGGATCACATCTGAAAATTGCACTCCATGTGAACCGTTCGAACAAGCAGAGCCCCCCGCCTTAGTGTGGGGGCTCTGCTATTACTCGATACCGGCGATTCGCCCGGTTGCTATTAATCTTCCCTGCTGATGGATCTGGGACGCTATCTAATCAATCACAGCTCGGTTTCGGGCGACATCATCAGCGTAGACACCTTCCTTAACCATCGTGTGGATCCCGAGGTTATCGGAGAGATCGGGCGGCGGATCGCTTCCCTGGCCGGTCCGCTTTCCCCGGATATTCTGGTGACCGCCGAGGCCAGCGGGATTCCCCCGGCTGTTTGCGCCGCCCGGGAGCTGTCGCTCCCCTTGGTGTATGCCAAAAAGTACGTTCTGCCCGGCACCCGCCAGGCGGTTAGCAAAGAGGTGCGGTCGGCCACCAAAGGGTTTGAATACACCATCGAAATACGCAAGCACGTCATTGAACCGGGGATGAAAGCCCTGGTGGTAGACGATTTCCTGGCCCAAGGGCGGACGGCTTTGGCGTTGGGAGAGATCATTGAAGAACTCGGGGCGGAAATGTTGGGTGCGGTGTTCGCCATCGAAAAGGCCTGGGTGGGGGCACGCAGCCTGATCGAAGCCCGCGGGTGGCCGGTCTGGTCGGTCATCAAGGTGGTCTCGGTGGAGGATGGCCGGATCCGACTTGGCTGAACCGGACCGTTCGATCAGTCGGCTGGCGGATGCCTTACGTCAGCACACCGGCAACGGCTGCTTCGCCTGCGGCCTGGACAACCCGATCGGCCTGCACGTCGACAACTTTCGCTACGAAGCGGATCAGGTAGTGGCCTCTTTCGTCCCTCGCTCCTCCCTCCAGGGGACGGTCGGCAACCTGCACGGCGGTATTTCGGCTACGGCTTTGGATGAGATCATGGTCTGGGCGGGCATCCTTCAAGAAGACGTCCTGTCGGTCACAGGCAAGATGGAGCTTCGCTATCACCGTCCGGTGGGGGTTTCCGACGAGATAGAGCTGCGGGGACGGGTCGAGGAACGGCGCGGGAGCAGGCTCCGTATCATCGGAACCCTGGGGGTCAGAGACCAACCGGTGGCGGTGTCCGGTAAGGGGCTCTATCTGGTCAGCCACCAGATGGCCGACCTTATAGCGGAAGCCTCCCGCTAACGCTCACGGAGGTTTTCGGTCCAGTCGAGCCAGTCGGAGTAGTAGGAACGGACCCTTTCCCGGTGACGATCCCGTTCCATCCGGCTTATGATCCTGGACAGCACCCGCACCAAGGTAGCCACTATCAGCAGCCCTCCGCAGATGCGGGCCGCTACCAAAGGGCCGGTCAGGAAGGCGGTATCACAGTCGAGGAGTCCGAATTGGCACAAGCCGTATCCGGTGCCACCGGTCAACAAGCTGATCAGGATTACCAGCGGGATGATCGCCATCAGCAGGGCGACCAGGATAAGAGCTCCCCGTAGTGCCTTCAGAAACCCGATCACAACCGTCGAATATTACCCGCCTACTCCTTGTCTACACCGCGATCGGAGCTTTGATAACGGGATGAGGGTCGTAGCCGATCACCTGGATGTCGTCGTAGGTGTAGGAATAGAGGTCGGTCTGGGCGGACAAAGCCAGCCGAGGTAGGGGGCGAGGGGGTCGTTTCAGCTGGAGGTCGGCCTGCTCGACATGGTTGCGATAGAGGTGGACGTCGCCGAAGGTGTGGACGAAATCGCCGGGGCGGAGCCCGGTGACCTGGGCGACCATCGCCAAGAGCAGCGCGTAGGAGGCGATGTTGAACGGCACCCCCAGGAAGACGTCGGCGCTGCGCTGATAGAGGGAAAGGCTTAAGCGACCCTCGCTCACATAGAACTGGAACAGCACATGGCAGGGAGGAAGCGCCATCTTCGGTAGATCGGAAACGTTCCAGGCCGACACCACCAACCGTCTGGAGTCGGGGTCGGTTCTAATCCGATCCACCACCTCGGTCAGCTGGTCGACGGTCCGGCCGTCGGCACCGTTCCAGCTTCTCCACTGCACCCCGTAGATAGGCCCGAGATCACCGGTGGCGGGGTCGGCCCATTCGTCCCAGATCGAAACCCCATTCCGGTTCAGATACCCGACATTGGAATCGCCCTGCAGGAACCAAAGCAGCTCGTGGATAACCGAGCGTAGATGGATTTTTTTGGTCGTGACCAGCGGAAACCCTTCCTCTAGGTCGAAGCGGAGCTGCCTGCCGAAGAGGCTGAAGGTTCCTACGCCGGTACGGTCTTTCTTGGGGACGCCATGGTGTCGAACCTCCTCCAGCAGGTTCAGATACTGTCTCACCTTCTACCGACCCATTACCCGGCCGCTCAGAAGGGTCCCGAAAACCAGCAATCCAAAACCGCCCCATCCCCCTCGATCAGCAGATCATCAGAACCGGCCCGGTTCCAAAGATAAAGATAGAGATCCGAGGCTCGGCCGGTGACCGTGCAGCCGGCCGGCCCCTCTCCCCCTTCCAGGCCGGGAGAAGCCTCCGGTCCGAGCGATGCGGTCCACCGACGATCGGTGTCGGAGGCCACCACCCGCAGAGTCAGAGGTTCAGGTGTCCGGGGGCCTCGATCGGGAAGAGACAGGAAAAACACCATCAGCTCGTCGATTCCGTCCGAGGCGAAGTCCGGATCGAAGCCGGTCAACTCTCCGACGGTCAGCTCGATGTCCACCCGATGGATGGCGGTTTCGTGAGCTTGTCGACGAGCCCAGAAAGCCCGAGGGCTGGTTAGCCCCCTCCACTTCCAGCACTCCAGATCATCAGGGGCCTCCTCCAGGGCCGTTACCACCCGGCGGTGTCCTTGCCGGAACCAATCCACCAGCTGCTGGTCGGGGGGCCATCCGTCGGGGGTGATTTCCTCCCGCCCGGGGCGCTCGGTTCGTTTTTCCAGAATTATGGTGCCGGCCCAGCGGTGCACCCAGCCGAGATGTCGTAAAAGTTGGCGTAACTTCCAGTCCGGACAAGATGGCACCGGAGTGTCCAAGGGGAGGTCGGCTGCGATTGCGGCCATTCTTTTCCCATCAAGGTCGAGAGCTTCGATCAGCCGGTCGGTGTTCATATTGTCTCGCCACCTCCGAGGGGGATTCTTAACACCAGATGATCTTCCTCCACCGACCAAACCGACGCTCCGATCAGGGCGAAATCGGTGTAGTCGGTCTCGGCGGCTTCGAGAAACGCCTTGCGTCCCTCCCCCGCCACCGGAGGCAACGGGCGCTGCCTGACCGCCTCGGCACGGTCACGGAAACGCCCGAGCATTGCGTCTACATCAAACTGCGCCATAGCCTTCCCCTTTTCCGATCTTTGAAGTTGCCGTGTGCTAAACCAGGGTACTCGTTCGGTAACCGGTCAGTCATCCGGCGGGTTTTCGTCTTCTCCGCTCGGTTCCTCCACCTGGTGTCGCTCGATGTAGGTGGACAGAAACGCCTGGATGATGGCCGCCCCGGGAAGGGCGACAATAGCCCCGACCGGACCGAGCAGGCTACTCCCCATCAGCACCGAACCGAACGATATGGCGGGATGCAGCGACATCGTCCTGGCAGTAATCCGTGGGGCCAGCAGAAAATTCTCGACCTGCTGATAGCCCACTATCCCCAACAGGGTGATGAGCGCCGAGAGCGGGCTGACGGTCAGGGCGACCAGCACCGGTGCAACACCGGCCAGGTAGGTACCCACCGCCGGTACGAACTGGGAGATCACCCCCACCCATACCGACAGGGCCATGCTGTAGGGGATGCCCAGGAACTCCAGGAAAAGGTAGGTGAAGCCAGCCGAAATCAGGGCTAGAAGACCTCGGGAATAGACGTATCCACCGGTCTTCCGGATGGCGATTTCCCAGATATACCTCACCTCGGCCTGCCGGTCGGGACGCACCACCGAAAGCACCAGGTTGCGGAAACGGGGGCCGTCTGCCAACAGATAGAAGGTGAACAACCCGATGGTTAAGACCTGCAAAACCAGGTGTAATGCCAGAGTGCCTATCCCTAAGACCCCGCTGGCCAGAGAGGAGGCGTAGGTTAGGAGAGAACCTTGAATATCGAGCGCTCCCTCTGAAATGTTGGACAGGTTCAATTCCAGTCCGAATCGAACGTTGAGGAAGACGCTCATGTCGGAGAACCAGTCGGGGAAGTTGGACACCAGGGAAGCCATCTCGGTGACCAAGGGGGGCAGGGTGATCCCCACGAACAGGACGAGCAATATCGCCGACCCCAGGAACACCAGACCGGTAGCCAAGCCTCTTCGCATGCCTCGCCGGGCGAAGTAGTCGACAGCCGGTTCCAAAGCGAAGGAGGCGAACAACGACAACAGGATGGCCAAGAAAAAGCCCCGCAACCGGAGAACCGCCCACACCAGCAGCCCGGTAGCCAGAGACGCCCCTATTATCAGAAAAATCAGACGGGGGATCCAAGGGGGCATACCGTCGGGGCGCTTGCTATGTTCCTCCACGTTTAAAGAGGCTAACAGTTAGAGGTGACCGCCTTCTACCCCCGGCTCGGAAAGAACGAGTGGACCAGGAGGGTATCTATTATGGGAACCTTGACCGCTCCATAAATCGGCTTTTATGAACCCTGATCAGATCGTTTGGAAGGCTTCGGAAGAAGAGCTGGCCCGTTCCCGCACCGCAGATTTCATGGCCGTCCACGGGATTCAAACCTACCAAGACCTGGTCACACGATCCATCGGCGAACCCGAATGGTTCTGGAAGGCAGCCATCGACTACCTGGGGATTCCGTTTGCAAGGCCGTTCCACACCCTGGTGGACACCGGTGTCGGAATCCAATATCCCCGCTGGTTCGAGGGCGGGGCCCTAAACCTCTCCGAGATCTGTGTCGACCGCTGGGCCGACCAGGACGAGGGGCGAACCGCCCTGGTGTCGGAGCGAGAGGATGGGGAGCGGTGCCGGTTCAGCTTCGGAGAGCTGCTCGAGGCGGTGGAGCGGGCCGCGGGCGCTTTCGTCGAGGCCGGCGTCAAGCGAGGCGACACCTTGGCGGTCTATCTGCCGATGATTCCCGAGGCGATTATTTCGATGTTGGCCGCCGCCCGGATAGGCGCTATCTATGTGCCTATCTTCTCGGGATTCGGCCCCGAGGCGGTCGCCTCCCGTCTGATGGCTTCGCAACCCACCGTGGTGGTAACCGCCGACGGATACACCCGCAAGGGCAAAGCCATCGACATGAAGACGACCGCCGACCGGGCGATCCGCTCTTCGGGTATCAACCCCCGGGTGGTGGTGGTTGCCAACCTGGGGCGGACCGACACTCCCTGGATGGATGGTCGGGATCGATGGTGGGAAGATTCCCTGCAATCCGCTCCCCGGCTTAAGGCGGTGGCCACCGAAAGCGAAGAACCGGTTCTGCTGGCCTACACGTCCGGTACCACCGGTATGCCTAAGGGGGTGGTGCACGTCCATGGCGGCCTGGGCGTGAAGCTGGCTGTCGAAGGAGCTTTCCAGTTCGAAATCGGCCCCGAGGATCGGTTGATGTGGATGACCGATATGGGCTGGATTATGGGTCCTTGGATGGTGATAGCCGGTTTGTCGAACGGTGCTTCGTTGGGCTGCTACGACGGCGCTCCCGACTATCCGACCCCGGGACGGCCTTGGCAGCTGGTCGAGTCGCTCGGACTCACCGTGCTCGGCATTTCCCCCACCCTGATCCGGGCTCTCCAGCCCTCAGGAGCCGATTTTGCCGCCCGGTCTGATCTGTCCTCCTTGCGGGCGTTCGGTTCAACCGGCGAGCCTTGGAATCCCGGCCCGTGGTGGTGGCTGTTCCAGGATATAGGCGGCGAGAAGATCCCGATTATCAACATCTCGGGCGGAACCGAGGTGGGTGCCTGCCTGCTCACAGCCCACGTTCTGCAAGGGCTTAAACCGACTTCGCTGGGAGGCCCGGCCTTGGGCATGGCGGTGGAGGTCTTCGACCCGCAGGGCCGCCCCCTACGAGGCGAGGTGGGGGAGCTGGTCTGCACCCGGGCCTGGCCGGGAATGACCCGAGGTTTCTGGGGGGGAGACGACCGCTACCTGGAAACTTACTGGAACCGTTGGCCCGATACCTGGGTGCATGGCGACTGGGCATCAACCGACGAAGACGGGTTCTGGTATCTCCACGGGCGCTCCGACGACACCCTGAACGTGGCGGGCAAACGGGTGGGCCCGGCCGAGATCGAATCGGCGGTGGTAGCCCATCCGCAGGTGGTAATGGCTGCCGCCATCGGGGTTCCGCATCCGGTTAAGGGTGAGGCCATCGTGGTGTACGCCGTGACTACCGCGGAGGCCGATACCGACCCTGACCTGGCCGCAGCCCTTGCCGATCTGGTGGTAGAACATCTGGGGAAGGCCTTCCGTCCCCTGGCGATAGAGCTGGTGGACGACCTACCCAGAACCCGGTCTGCCAAGATCATGCGGCGGGTGGTGCGAGCCCGGGCACTAGGCGAAGACCCCGGCGATCTGGCCGGCCTGGAAAACCCGGCGGCAGTGGAAGCCATCGACCAACTCCACCTCTAAGCACTCCAACCGAGAGACGCAGCGGCCTTTTATTTAGGTAAACCTAAGGTGCTTAGGGATTTTTTCGCGTTCCCGAAATTAGGGGTTGAATTTGTCTGAAAGTCATGATACGTAGTGGGTTGCCAAGCACCGAAGGCCGGGCAAGAGGTAGGTATCCCGATCGGATCCCCGGCAACTCAGGGAACATAAAACGTATGGAGCGAAAGCCAAACAGTAGTCTCCCGGCTTCAGTCCGGGCATGGCTGACCACGCTCCTTTTTCGGTGGCGGAGGCGGGGGCTGGGACCCGGCGTAGCCGGGCGAGGTGGGCCGTTTTTCGCGTTCTCCTGAGTGTTTTCCCTGTTTATGGGGGTTTCTGTGAATCTAAGTTTCAGAGCTTTATAAGGTGTCGTTTTGATCTACGAACTCAGCGGAAGCCCAAGGCTCTGGTCGAGAAATGGCCCCCCGGTTGTCGTCTGAACCCTCTTGAAATGGTTTTCGGAGTGCTCCAACCAAACCCAAGCGCACTTAATTTTAGGTTTCGTCGCCTGTTCCAAGATTCGTCCCAAAACTGCCTAAAGAGTGGAGAGTGGCCGCAGGCAGAATGCAAGAACCGCGCCTCTTCCAGGGCGGCGAGGCCCGGTTATCCCCCGCCCGATTGGTCCATTATGTAGCGGGATACCCTCAGAATCTGCTCTTCGGAAAGGGTGTTGCGGAAGGATGGCATCCTCCCGATTCCCGAGGAGATCGACTGGACGAAATAGCGCTCCGGCTTGCCCACGGAAGTGGCCTCCTCCCCTACCAGCGCTACTCCTGTTCCACCTCGCAGGTCGGAACCGTGGCAACGGGCGCAGAGCTGCACGTATATGACCTCGCCGGTGGCATCCTCCGGTAGGTCCGTGCCTCCGCAGGACGTCACCGCCAGGACCAAGGTGAGGCAGGCTGCCATCCAGAGAGCCGCCTGCCCGACTTGCTTCGCCGGTTTTGCCCGACCCACCGGCCCTATTCCCCCCGGATCGAATTGAGATAGTTGTAGATGGTGATCCGGCTGACCTCCATCAGGTCGGCCACCTCGTTGATCGATTTACGGAGCCGGAACGCCCCTCGTTCGTCCAGTAGGCGCACCGCGACCTGCTTCTCCACCCGGCCTAGCTCGGCCAGTTTGCCGCCCAACTCGGCTTCCACCTGCGTTACCAAACGGTCCAGGGCGTCGTGAAGGGTCAGAACCCGTACCGCACCTACCACCTTCCCCTCCCACTCCAACGGGATGCAGCCGTTTTCAGACCCGACCGGATCGACAATCTCGGCCCCGACCGCCTCAACCAGAGGGCGCACCGCCTTGATGAGAGGATGGTCTACGGTCATGGCGTCACCGTCATGTTCACCACCACTCGGGTGGCACCTGCCGCCATAGCCGCCTGTATTCCCTGGTTGGTTAGGCTTATGACTTCTTCCAGACCGCCTTCGATCGAGGTTCCGAACGGGCCGATATCCGGCTTGAGCGGAGCGAAGGCTTTGATGATCTCCTGAACATGAGGGCCTTGCCTGCCTTCGATGAACGGCTCGACGGTTACCTCGGCATGAGCCCGCACTACCAATCCTCCTTTGAATTTCCGTTTCCCTCAGAAAAGTTAACCGAGCGAATGCCCCGAAGATACCAACCTGATGGCTATTATTTTGACAAAATGTAAAAATTTGACAAAATGTAAAGCACCCAGACCAGGTTACGAGGGGCGGCCCAATGACTTTGACAGCAGAGCGGACCATTGATTTCGTACTGAACGGACGGCCGGTTTCGGTCCGTCCCGACCACCCCCATCTTCTGTCGGCCCTTCGTGAAGAACTGGACGTCACCTCGGTCAAAGACGGGTGCTCCCCCTCCGGCCAATGCGGCTGCTGCACGGTGTTGGTGAACGGTCGGGCGATGGTGGCCTGCGTTCTGGCCCTCGACAAGATCGAAGGTAAGGAGATTGCCACCCTGGAAGGGTTCGATCCGACCGAACGGGAGCGCCTGGCCTCGGCATTCGCGGTAACCGGTGCTCTGCAGTGCGGATTCTGCACCCCCGGGATTCTGGTTCGGGCCAAAGCCTTGCTGGATCAGAAGGGTTCCGGCCTGACCCGAAAGGTGACCGCCGGACGGCTGGGTGCCCACCTGTGTCGCTGTACCGGCTACACCAAGATCTTCGACGCGGTGGACATGCTGGCCCAGGGCGAGATCCCTCCGGTGGAAACCTCGGGCGGAATCGGGAAAAACGGAATCAAGTACGAGGGCCTGGAGTTGGCTCTCGGCGACCGCCCCTATATAGACGACATTCGTATTGACGGAATGCTCCACGCCGCCCTCCGGCTCACCGACCACGCTCGGGCGGACGTGGTGAAGATTGATACCGACCGAGCCCTGGCCATGCCGGGGGTGGAGGCGGTCTTCACCGCTGCCGACGTCCCGGGCGAGCTCAAGGTGGGTCTGATCCATAAGGACTGGCCGGTGCTGATCCCGGAGGGCGGGCGCACCTCCTACTACGGAGATGTCCTGGCGGTGGTAGTGGCGAAAGACCGGTTGACCGCCCGTGAGGCCGCCGAAGCGGTAGAGGTGGAATACCAGGTGCTTAAGCCCTTCACCGACCCGGCCGTGGCGGTGGCTTCGGACGAGGATGCGGTTTGGGGCTTGGACGGCAACGTCCTGTCGGTTTCCGAATACGCCCGGGGGGATTTCGAGGCCGCCTATCGGTCCTCGGCCCATCGTATCCACGAAACCTTTATTACCCAGCGGGTGGAACACGCCTTCCTGGAGCCGGAGTCGACGGTGGTGGTACCGGCCGGTCAGGGCAGGCTTATGGTCTACTCGGGTGGCCAGGGGGTGTGGGATGATCGCGACCAGATCGCCTCTGTGCTGGGGGTAGATCCCGACTCGATCACCGTCGAGTTGGTCTCCAACGGCGGTGCCTTCGGCGGCAAGGAGGACATGGCCAACCAGGCCCAGACCGCCTTGGCCGCCCATCTGCTGGGCCGACCGGTCAAGTGCACCCTCTCTCGGGAGGAGTCCTTCCGCATCCATTCCAAGCGGCACCCGATCCGGATCGAAATATGGGCGGGTTGTGACGACCAGGGGCAGATGACCGCCTTCAAGGCGCGCATGCTGGGCGACTCCGGCCCTTACGCCTCGGTGGGGATGAAGGTGCTGGAGCGGGCGGCCGGGCACGCCAGCGGTCCCTACGTGGTACCCAACATCGATGTCCGGGCGGTAGCGGCCCGAACCAACAATCCGGTCTGCGGTGCCTTCCGAGGTTTCGGTGCCAACCAGGCCCAGTTCGCCATGGAGGGGGTGATGGACCGTCTGGCCCGATCGGTGGGGATATCCGGCTGGGAGATGCGGATGAGAAACGTCATCCGGCCGGGTTCGGTTTGGGGGCCGGGACAGGTGATGGACGACGGTTGCCTGGGTGCACTGGAGTCTTTGAAGGCGGTCAAGCCCCACTATGACGCCGCCCGGGCAGACGGCAAGGCGGTCGGTTTGGGGTTAGGGCTCAAGAACAGCGGTCTGGGTAACGGATTCAAGGAGGTGGCCAGGGCGGTAGTCCGTTTCACCCGTGCCGGTACGGTCGAGGTTCGGCACTGCTGGACCGAAATGGGCCAGGGCATCCACACGGTGGCCCAACAGGTGGCAGCAGAGGAACTCAACCTGGATCCCAACCTGATCAGCGTGATGGTGGACACCAGTCGGGAGTTGGGTGCCGGTCAGACCACCGGCTCCCGTGGAACTTTGATGGGGGCCGGGGCGGTACGGTCGGCCTGTCAGGCCGCCGATGCGGGGGGACGTCTGCCGGAGGTGGACTACCACGGCGAATATCGGGTGGACTGGACCAATTCGCTCAAAGAAGGAGTCGAGAATCCGGTGATCCATTCGGCGTTCGGGTATGCGTCCCAGATGGTCATCATGGATCGGGACACCGGTCAGATCGAAAAGGTGGTGGCCGCCCATGATGTGGGACGGGCCATCAACCCGGTACTGTGCGAGGGCCAGATCGAAGGTTCGGTCCATATGGGTCTCGGTTACGCCCTGACCGAGGAGTTTCCCGCCGATGATGAGGGACGTCCCACCAACATGACCCTCCGCAGCCTGGGCATCATCCGGCCCAAGGACATGCCGGATGTGGAGGTCATCCTGGTGGAGGTGCCCCAGCCCAAAGCGCCCTACGGCATTAAAGGGGTCGGGGAGATCGGGCTGGTTCCCACCGCCGGTGCGGTGGCGGCAGCTCTTTATGACCGGGACGGGGAGTGGCGTAACCATCTCCCGATGAACCTCCATCATCCCAACTCGAAGACGTGAACGTCACGCCTGGGATGGTGTGCAGCCACCACCATCTCTACTCCGCCCTGGCGAGGGGGATGCCTCCACCTCCTAAAACCCCTGGCAGTTTCCAAGAAATCCTGGAGCAGATCTGGTGGAGGCTGGATGCCTCATTGGATGCGGAGATGATCCGCTGGTCGGCCATGCTGGGCGCGCTGGAGGCCCTGGAGTCGGGTACTACCGGGATTGTGGATCATCACGAGTCACCCAACGCCATCGAGGGCAGCCTGTCGGTGATCGAGGAAGCCTGTCGGGAAGTGGGGGTGCGGGTGCTGGCCTGTTACGGGGTGACCGACCGGCACGGGGCGGACGGTGCCCGAAGAGGTCTGGAGGAGAACCGCCGTTTTATAAGCGAAGGCGGGAACGGGCTGGTGGGGATCCACGCCGCCTTCACCTGTAATCCGGAAACGTTGGAGGCGGCGGCGGGTTTGGCAGGTGAGCTGGGGGTGGGTGCCCATATACACGTGGCCGAAGGCCCGGCGGATCGGGACAGTGCCCGTCATCTGAAGGGGCTGACCGACGAGCGCTGGCTGCTGGCCCACTGCGTGCAGTTGGCCGATGACCACGGTTTGGCGGGAACCATCCTGCACCAACCCCGCTCCAACCTGAACAACTCGGTGGGCTACGCCAACCCTGTCCGGTTCGCCAATCCGGTGGCTTTAGGAACCGACGGTATCGGTGCCAACATGATCGAGGCGTTCCGGTTGGCTTACGTCATGCAGCGCTCGGTGGACGTGACCGCTACCCCCGAAACGGCCTGGGGATGGCTGGAGAACGGCTGGAATCTGATTCCCGAATGCCGAAACGATCGGGTCACCTGGAGCTACGACCCGATGGACCCCTGGCATCTGGCCTTTACGCCCGGGGTTCGGCCTTTGAGAATCGAGGTGGATGGAGAAGTAATATTCGAAAACGGTTCCCCCACCAGGGTTGACGCGACCGAGGTGCGCGCCAAGGCCCGGGAACAAGCCGCCCGACTGCACGCCCGGCTGTGAAGGGAGGTTGACCAAGGTGACCGACCATCATGAGCCTCTGACCCCCTTCAGCCTGGCCGATCTGCTGGCCAGGATCAGCCACGAATGGGACAGCCGCCATCGCATATACGACCTGCCGGTGGCCCGGTTCTTCAACGTTTCGAAAGGGCCGGACATCTCGATGGACTTCTTGGGTCGACCCGCCGCCACTCCGGTGGGTCCGGCCGCCGGACCGCACAGCCAGATGACGCAGAACATCGTCCTTTCCTGGCTGGCCGGATCCCGTCTGATCGAGTTGAAAACCGTCCAGATCCTCGACGAGCTGGAGATCGGTCGGCCCTGCATCGATATGGAAACCATCGGCTACAACATCGAATGGAGTCAGGAACTCAAAATCCCCCAATCGCTGGAGGAATACGTCAAGGCTTCGATGATCATCGAAATCCTGCGGCGCTGGGAGGAGATCACCCCTCTGATCGGAACCGACAGCGGACCCCATATCTTCGACCTTTCGGTGGGTTACGACCTGGCCGGAATCTCCACCGACCAGGTGGCCTGGTTCATCGACTCGATGATGGACGCCCGCGAGGAGATCGACCGTCTTCGTCCCCAGATCGGGGGCCGGTTCGCCGAATATCGGGACTTCGATTTTCCCCATCGGATCGCCGACACGGTGACCCTCTCCACCTTTCACGGGTGTCCGCCCGACGAGATCGAGTCGATAACCAAGCACCTGATCACCCGTCATGGGCTGGATGTGATCGTCAAGCTCAACCCCACCCTGTTGGGTTTTGAACGGGTCAAGGAGATCGTCACCGAAACCCTCGGCTTCGATACCACCGTGCTCCGTAGGGAGGACTTCGACAATGATCTCCAGTTCCCTCGGGGTTTGGAGCTGATCAACGAGCTCAACGACTTCGCCGCCCGCAACGGACGCCGGTTCGGAATCAAGCTCACCAACACGCTGGTGGTGGAGAACACCAAGGGCTTCATGCCCGACCAGACCATGTATCTGTCGGGACCGCCCCTGCATGTGGTTTCTACTACTTTGCTCGGGGAGCTTCATAAGGCCCTACCCGGGATGCTGAGGATCGACGGTCAGGACGGCCCTATCCAGGTTTCGTTCTCTGCCGGTATCACCAAGGACAATCTGGCCGAGGCGGCCGGGTTGGGGCTGGCACCCATGACCATCTGTTCCGATCTGCTCAAGCCGGGCGGCTACGGCCGTCTCGCCCCGATGCTGAAGGGACTCTGGAAGGCCATGGAAGGGGTTGGTGCCGGGTCGTTATCGGAATGGCAGCGGCATAAAGGGGAGCTGTCCGGTGAAGCCGGAGCGGTAGAGGCCTATATTGCCACGCTGCACAACCCGGCCACCAACCGGCGTTATACCCTGGCGGGTAACTCCAAACTACCTCGCTCCGTGGATCACGAGCTCCAGATGTGGGGATGCGTGGCGTGCAATTTCTGCGTGACGGTATGCCCGAACGACGCCTTCTTCCGGATACCCACCCCCGACGAGCTGGACGCCACCGGCTTGCAGCAGTATCTGGTGTTGACCGAGCTGTGTAACGAATGCGGCAACTGCATGGTGTTCTGCCCCGAAATCGGCGACCCGGCGGTGGTTAAACCCCGACTGTTCATTGACGAAGACCGCTTCGCCGCCGAAACCGAGCAGGCCTTTCTTATCCATCAGGACCCGGACGGATACTGGGTGCAGCCCAACGCCGCCGCCGCCGAGCACACAGCCGACCTGCTGCTGCTACTCAACGGTGAGGAAGGGTTCGTGCTCCCGCCCTCTTCCAAACAGTGGGGCGAGCAACGGGATCGGGCCGACCTCTACCAGGAGTAGGGAGGGTGCCGATGCGCTTGACCTTGGCGGACGTCAGGCGGTTTGTTGATGCCGACTCGGGTTTGGCGGTGGTTTCGTTTGCCCGACCCGACGGCACGGTGCACTCTTCGCTGGTCAACGCCGGGGTGATGCCCCATCCGGTAACCGGTGTGGGATCGGTGGCATTGGTGATCCGAGACAACACGGTGAAGCTACGCCATTGGCGGGCTCGACCCGGTGCGGGTGCAACTCTGGTGTTCAAATCGGGATGGTCGTGGATAGGTGTGGAAGGCCCCACCAGCGTGATCGGCCCGGAAGATCCCTATGAGGGTTTTGATCCCGGCCAGGTTCCCCGACTGCTGAGGGAGGTGTTCGTATCCGCCGGAGGCACCCACGATGATTGGGATGAATATGACCGGGTTATGGCCGAAGAAGGCCGCACCGCCGTTTTCGTAGAACCTCGCCGAATCACCGGATCCGGTACAGGAGTGTCGTAAACAACGTCCTCCGCACCCCGACCCTTCTCAGACCCTGCCACCGGGCAAATCAGGGAGGAGGTTGCAGTTGTCGTATCAGTACGGTGGGGCTGGGCTTGGGTTGTCCCGCCTTAGGAAAAGCTGCTCTAAAGCCCTGGTGAAGTAGGTGGATCAAGGATCAGATCTCCGGTGCCGGTCTGATGGCAAAGGCGGCGTAACCGACCGTCATGGAGACCGTAGATCAAACCGTGAAGGGTTGGTCCCCCACCCGCCTGCCAAGCGGCTTGAAGGATGTCGGTGTCGGCCAGGTTGCGCACCTGCTCCACCACGTTCACCTCGCACAGCCGCCTGATCCTGGCTTCTTCCTCCAGGTCGGCCAACTCGTCTTGGTAGCGGCGGCTTACCCGACGTATATGGTCAAGCCATAGCTGGATGGTGTCCTGACCAGGAGGATCGAAAGAAGCGATCACCCCGCCACAGCCGTAGTGTCCGCACACCACAATATGGGTGACCTCCAGCACCTCCACGGCATACTGCACCACCGACATACAGTTCGGATCGGATGTAACCACCTGGTTGGCGATGTTGCGATGGACAAACACCTCCCCCAGGGACAGATCCATCATCTGGTTGGGCGAAACCCGGCTGTCCGAGCACCCGATCCAAAGCATTTCGGGTTGCTGCCCTTCCGCCAAGGCCTGAAATCCACCCGGATCCTTTTCAACCTGACCCGCCGCCCAGGCCCGGTTCCGGTCTAGAAAATGTTCGATATCAGCCAAGCCCCTCCCCGGTCATCGGCAAGATGGTACCTGCGTTTCCTCCCCTCCCGACACTTCCTCCACCCCTTGATCCACTCCCTCCGGCAAATCCGCCAGAACGCGAAAATCGCTCAAAACGGGCTTCGCCCGTTGGTCCCGCCCCCACCTCCACCGGTCGGGACGCGTTCCGCTAAGGGTTGTACGGTTTGCGTCCCGAAGAAATGACCCACAAGTCGGGCGACGTCTAAGACCCCCCCCCCACCGCTTAGTATATGATAGAATGACAATGTATAACGGTACTGAGACAGAACCCAGGAGGTTACCCGAGAATGAGAAAAACTCAAGTCAACATCACAAGTCCAAGAGATAACAGCAGCTAGAATGACCAATAAGCCGGACACTGGACGTCAAGCATATATTCGGATACTATGATACTCAGCTATGGAGACAAGAGAACGGAGATGTTTAGTGCAGGGGTGATTGTCCCGGCATTCCAAGGTTTTGAGCAACAAGCATCCAAACGGCTCTCCATCCTAAACGCAGCCCCCTCGCTGAAAACTTTGCGGGGGTTGCCCAGTAACAGGCTTAAAGCAATGCGAGGGAAAAGAAAGGGGCAGTACTCTATCCGTATCAATAGGTAATGGCGAATATGCTTTACATGGTCCGGCACTACCGGACCTACAGACGTCGAAATCGTGGATTACCACTAGAAAGGAGTCCAAACCGTGTTCAAGCGGGCTATTCATCCCGGAGTAATACTCAAAGAGGAACTGGAGGAGCTGGGTGTCTTACCCACCGAGTTGGCGCGTCAAATCCAAGTCCCTCCCAACCGCATCGGGCAGATCATTGCGGGCAAACGATCCTTGACCGCCGACACCGCGCTGCGATTGGGACACTGGTTCGGAGTTGAGGCCCGGTTCTGGCTTAACCTCCAAACCCAATATGACCTCACCATCGCCGAGCAGAACATCGGAACCGAGGTACAGGACCTGCCTTCCACAGCCGGTACCCGACACCTCCGCGCCGGCTAAGAGAGCCAACCTGGGCCTTAAGTCGGGGTAGTGCGGGTTTTTAATTATCCGAATGTATATTTTCCCAGCTTGTGGTACCTACTCTTAGACCAATAGGGAACGGCAATACCCGGTAGTCGTTTGGGAAAAGGCCCCCTTGTTGTATCCATCACCAACCTGCCTAGATTATGAATTCTAAGCGGTACATGGAGGACTCAGCTTGCACCGATCTTCTGTGGAACGGACGAGGGGATGGGGTCGAGAAATTGTGCCCGGCCTGGTCGTTTCGTAACCTTCTTCAAGGTCTGAATTCGGGATGCCCTATCGAAGGAGTAGGCCAAATCCCTTAGGTTCCGCCGCATTTTCCCCAGCTTCGCCAGAGAGGTGGGTGGGGCTAGGTGGGGCGATCCAGCAGGGCTTTAATTTCTTTTGCTACCAGATCGGGGCGTTCCATAGGGACCAGGTGGTTCTGATCCGGCATATAGGTGGTGGCGGCGTTTGGTATCGCCTCGGGTAGCTCGGCCAGGGCAGGTGCCAGATCCCCGGAGTGGCCGGTTATGACCAGACGGGTCGGAGCTTCCAGTTCGGATAGATGCGAGAAGGCACCGCATTCGGCACCGGTGGTAAAAACTTCCGCCTCGACCTCCCGTTTGCAGCGCAGCGTCAAGCCGCCCTCCGGTGCCTCCCGGAAACCATGGTCAAGGTAGGCTCGGAACACGTCAGGATGCCAGCGCTGGAAAAGCGGCTTGGCCAGATAGGTTTCGGTCAGCTCCTGGTGGGAGGAGAACCAGGTGCGGCGGCGGGCGGCACCCTGGGCAAGCCCCAGCCCCGGATTCCTGACAAAAGGTGGAGGGATGAGAACCGGCTCCACCAGCACCAGACCGGAAAAAGTACCCGGCCTGAGGGTCTCGGTCAACACCAGCACGGTTCCCCCCATCGAATGGCCCACCCCCACCACCGTTTCCGGTAACCGTCCTCTCGACTCCTGATGGCGGATGATCTCAATCAGATCCTCGCCGAACGTCCACCAGGAGACCGGCATCTCCAAGGGGGGTGCCAGACCGTGACCCCGCACATCCCAGGCCAGGGCGGAAGCGGCAACATCCTGCTCCCTCAAACTATCAACTACCGGTCGCCACATCTCCTTGCAGAATCCCGTGGCATGCGCCAAGAGCAGCAAAACGTCCGGGTCGCCCGGATGCCATTCCAACGCCTCGGAATCCATGTACGATCCCGACCTACCCGCCACCATAAACCCGGAGACTGCTTCCCTTTAGTCGTCGGCGTGCCAGGGATGGACCGCCTCCGGGTCGACGCCGTAGCGGCGAATGGCATCGCCCACAGTCTGCGGGTCGATCTCGCCGGTTCGGGCCAGCTGATCCAAGACCGCCACCACCACGTTGGGGCCATCCACCTCGAAGAAACGGCGCAGGCTATCCCGGGCGTCGGAGCGCCCGAAGCCATCGGTCCCCAGGGAAGTGTATGGGGCGGGAATCCAGCGGGCTACCTGATCGGGAACCAACCGCATATAGTCGGTCACCGCCACCGCCGGACCGTTTCCTCCGGCCAGGTTTTGGGTCACCATCGGAATCCGGGCGGTCTGGTCGGGATGGAGACGGTTCCAGCGTTCGGTGGCGATGGCGTCGTCCCGGAGGCGGCTGTAGGAGGTCACACTCCATAGCTCCGCACCCACGTCATAGCGCTCGGCGAGCTCGGCCTTGGCCCATCGGGCGGCACTGTGACCGGGGCCGGAGAACAGTATCTGCGCCCGGTGGGCGTAGCCTTCGGGGGCTTCTGCGAACCGATACATACCGCTCACAATCCCCTCCCGTACCCCGTCGGGCATGGGCGGCTGCACATAGTTCTCATTGTAGATGGTGAGGTAGAAGATGACGTCGTCCTGATCGACACACATCCTCTGCAGGCCGTGTTCAACAATGACGGCCAGCTCGTAGGCGAAGGCCGGGTCGTAGCTGACCACCGCCGGATTGGTGGAGGCCAGGATCAGGCTATGGCCGTCCTGATGCTGAAGTCCCTCCCCCGCCAAGGTGGTTCGTCCGGCCGTCCCTCCCATCAGAAATCCCCGGGCCCGGGCGTCGGCCGCCTGCCAGATCAGATCGCCCACCCGCTGGAAGCCGAACATCGAATAGAAGGTGAAGAAGGGGACGGTCATCACCCCACGGTCGGCGTAGGAGGTGCCGGAAGCGATGAAACTGCACATGGAACCGGCTTCGGTGATGCCCTCCTCCAGGATCTGTCCGTCCTGGGATTCCTTGTAGGAGAGCAGCAGAGCGGCGTCGATGGGCTCGTATTTCTGTCCGCCCGAGGCGTAGATCTTGAGCTCACGGAACAGGCCGTCCATGCCGAAGGTGCGGGCTTCATCAGGGACGATCGGCACCACCCGCTCCCCGAAACTCTTGTCCCTGGCCAACCCCCTCAGCAGCCTGACGAAGGCCATGGTGGTGGAGGCCTCATGGCTACCGGTTCCGGCGTAGAACTCGTCGTAGATGGACGGGTCGGGCAGGGCAATCTCCTTTTTGGCCCGAACGGTCCGATAGGGCAGGATCCCGTTCAAGGCCTTCCGTCGGTCCATCATGTATTGATACTCGGAGGACTCCTTGCTGAACCGACAGTAGGGAAGCTGCTTGCCGTCCTCCAGAACCTCGTCCGGTATGTCTTCCTCCAGGTTGAGGCGTTCACGCAGCTGCCGGAACTGTTCGTTGGACATCTTTTTGATCTGATGGGTGGCGTTGCGGCCCTCGATATCAGGGCCCAGGGTCCAGCCTTTGATGGTTTTGGCCAGGATGACGGTGGGGGCACCGGTTTGTTCGGTGGCGGCCTTGTAGGCGGCGTACAGCTTCTTGTAGTCGTGGCCGCCTCTGGGAAGCTTCTCCAACTCCTGATCGGTGAGATGTTCCACCATGCGCCGGAGCCGAGGATCGGCCCCGAAGAACTCTTCCCGAACCTGGGCACCGGGTAGTGACTTGAGGCGCTGGTAGGTACCGTCCACAGTGGCGTTCATCTGGTCAAGCAGTACCCCGTCCACATCGGCGGCGATGAGCTCGTCCCAGCCCCAGCCCCAGATCACCTTGATGACGTTCCAGCCCGCTCCTCGGAACACAGCTTCGAGCTCTTGGATGATCTTGCCGTTACCTCGCACCGGGCCGTCCAGCCGCTGCAGGTTGCAGTTGATCACCCAGATCAGGTTGTCGAGGTTCTCTCGGGCGGCCAGGGAGATAGAACCGAGCGTTTCCGGCTCGTCGCATTCGCCGTCCCCGATGAAACACCACACCCTGGATTCGCGGGTGTCGTCCAGACCCCGATTGTGGAGGTAACGGTTGAAGCGGGCCTGATAGATGGAGGCGATCGGGCCGAGACCCATCGAAACGGTGGGGTACTCCCAGAAGTCGGGCATCAGGCGGGGATGAGGGTAGGAGGACAGCCCGTTCGGGGCCAGCTCTCGGCGGAAATTGTCGAGATGTCCCTCGTCGAGACGGCGTTCCAGGAAAGCTCGGGCGTAGATACCGGGGGCGGCGTGGCCTTGGATGTAGACGTGATCGCCGGACTGGTCGTCGGTTTTACCTCGGAAGAAGTGGTTGAAACCCACCTCGTATTGGGCGGCGGATGAGGCGAAGGTGGACAGGTGACCGCCGATCCCTTCCACGGCTTTGTTGGCCTTGACCACCATCACCGCCGCGTTCCAGCGGATAAACCGTCGGATCCGCTTCTCCAGGTATTCGTCGCCGGGGAACCAGGCCTGCTCCTCGGCCGGGATGGTGTTGACGTAGGGGGTGGAGATGGTGGGCGGGTAACCCACCTGCAGATCTCGGGCGCGGCTGAGCAGGGCACGCACCAGGAACCGGGCCCGGGCCTCGCCTCGGAAATTGACCACCGCCTCCAGGGAGTCGACCCATTCCCTGGTCTCTTCCGGGTCGATGTCGGGTAGCTGTCGGAAGAACCCGTCTATCTTCAAGCGCCCCTCATCCTCCTTTCCGGATGCGATCCCGTTTTTGCCATACCCAACTCTATATAGGTTGAAGGGGTTCTGAACCGACAAATCTGCTTCGCGGCGAATCCATCGTTTTAGAGCCGTCCGCCTCCGTCTAGTAGCGTGAAAGAAATATGAGCATTTGGCGGCTGGATCCGGACGTGATCCACCTGAATCACGGTTCCTTCGGTGCCACCCCCATCGCCGCCTTGGAGGAACAGCAACGGCTCCGTGACGACATGGAGTCCAACCCCACCCGATGGTTCCTTCAGGATTACCAACCGGCTCTGGATGCAGCCCGATCCCAGGTGGCCGAGTTTGTGGGTGCCGACCCCACCTGGCTGGGGTTTGTCAACAACGTCACCGAGGGGGTGAACTCGGTGCTGCGCTCCTTGGAAACTTCCTTGGGTCCCGGCGACGAGATGGTGATGACCGACCACATCTACAACGCCTGCCGCAACGCTTTGGAGGTCACCGCCGCCCGATCCGGGGCACGGTTGGTGACCGTGGGCATCCCTTTTCCTATTCAATCTGTCCAGGAGGTGACCGATCTGATCCTGGGTGCGGTGACCGACCGCACCAAATTGCTGATGATCGACTGGGTTACCTCTCCCACCGCCTTGGTCCTGCCGCTGGAGGACATCGTCTCGGCACTGGAACCGGACGTCCAGGTGTTGGTGGACGCCGCCCACGGGCCGGGCATGATCGACATCGACCTGACCGCCCTGGGTGCCTCCTATGTGACCTTCAACTGTCATAAGTGGATGTGCTCCCCGAAGGGGTCTGGAATCCTGTATGTGCGGGAGGACCATCGAGAGCGGATCTATCCGGCGGTGATCAGCCACGGTTACAACGGGGGATGGCCGGCGGAGGGAGGGCATCTGCACACCCAGTTCGACTGGACCGGGACCGACGATCCCACCGCCTGGCTGGCTACCCCGACGGCTCTGGAGGCGGTGGCAGGCCTCCAACCCGACGGATGGGAGGGAATCAGGCGCACCAACCGGGAACTGTGCCTGACCGGACGCGATATGTTGGCCGACCTGCTGGGTATCGACCCGCCTGCTCCTGACGACATGATCGGGTCGATCGCTTCGGTTCCCCTTCCCGACCACCTACCCGGTGGTGGCACCATTTTCAACCCGTTGATGACCCGACTTAGAACCGAATGGGATATCGAGGTGATGGTGATGAGTTGGCCGGATCCGTCCCGATCGTTGCTGCGTATCTCTACCCAGCAGTACAACATCATTGAGGATCTGGAACGGCTGGCCGAGGCGGTCAAGTCCGAGTTGAACCTCTGAACACCCCGAACCCGGGTACGCCAAAACCCAGGATTGGTTCGGGAACCTGGCCTCTCGTTTGTCCTCCCGAACCTTCTTGAACAGATCGTTCGGGATACTCCAACCGAGGGACACCCGACCTTCCTTAAGGTGGGTTTAAATTTGCCTTGGGTGGTTTTTTCGCGTTCTCAAAATTAGGGGTTGAATTTGTCTGAAAGTCATGATACGTAGGGGGTTGCCAAGCACCGAAGGCCGGGTAAGAGGAACAGGAACCCCGATCGGATCCCCGGCAACTCAGGGAACATAAACGTATGGAGCGAAAGCCAAACAGTAGTCTCCCGGCTTCAGTCCGGGCATGGCTCACCACGCTCCTTCTTCGGAGGCGGGGGCGGGGGCTGGGGCCCGGCGTAGCCGGGCGAGGTGTGTCGATTTTCGCGTTCTCGGGTGTGTTTGCCCTGGTTGTAACGTTTTTGATGGAACATAGGCTGAGGACTTTATAGGTGGGGCGTGAACTTAGATTCCCTCGGACAAGTGTTCAGGGGCGGTGGCCGGTTCTCGAAGGTTCGGGGCATTCAGGCTTGGATCCGGCGCTATCCGGTTGCGTCTAAAACGGCGTGACAGGGAGATCAAGCCCCACGACAACAGGCCTATCAAGCCGGACAGGGTGGCCCAGGCACCCACTCTCTCCACCCAGGTGTTCTCGAAGACCAGCTCCACCGTGTCCTCGGTGGGGACTACCACCATGAAGGAAGGGGTAACCCGCCAGGGCCCCTCGGCACCGTAGGCCTGCCAGTTGGGGAAGTAGGACACCTTGACCAGATGGGGAATCCCCACCCCGCTGGTTTGGAAGGCTATCCGATGATCTTGCAACACCACGTCCGAAATCTCCACATCCGAAGCGGCCGGAATAGGAACCCGGGTGCCCTCCATCTCCAGGTTGGTTCGCTCCCAATCGTCCGGGCCTCCGGCGGCGATCCATTGGTCCAGCATCCCCAGGTTCTGGTACCAATCCAGCGCCACGTCCACGAAATGGGGTTCGGTGCCGGCGCGGAAGATTCCGGCCATACTGGAGAACAACCGGGAGGGGGGACCCTCATAAACCCAGGGTTGGTTAACCGCGGGCACCACCAGCGAGCTTTCCGGCAGGGCGAAGATCCGGAAGGGTTCGCTTTCGGCGATGAAGGTGAAGTCGGGATGTTGGTCGGCCATTTCCTTGGCTTGGTCGGTGAAGGCCACGTAATAGGACACGTTGAACAGATCCATATGCCGGGCACCGCGTCGGAAGTCACGGTTGTAGTAGGTCAACCCGGGGATGGGGTTGGAAGGGCTATAGCTCAGCTCGGCGGCGTTGAGGAAATGAAACGGGGTGGTTATGGATGACTCGAAGAACAGACCTTCCATCGATGGGTGGGAGCCTTCGGTCCAATAGGGGAAGAGCATGGGGGACATAGGCGTACCGTATTGGTTGAGATCCGAATTGGCCTCCCACTGGACCCGACCCGGGGGCAGGTCGTTGATGGTGGACATCAGACCCTCGTATTCGGGCCATACGGTCTTGCCTTCGTAACCTCCATAGTTCCACCGTGCCCAGGCTGCGGCGTAGTGCTGGTCGGTGGCTACCCCCAGAAAAACGGTTCCGACCAGGGATAAGGCGGCCACTACCGGCAGAACGGTTCGGGTGGAGGGTTGATCTGCGTTTGCCAACAGCAACAGCATGACGATACCCGCCGCCATCAGCAGCAGGTCCGGACCCGATATACGGTCAATCACCAGCTCGGGCTGAATCCATCCCACCCAGCCGTTATCGCCTTCCGTAATCGTGGCCGACCCGCCTATGTCGGGGCCCAGCACCAGCACCAATACCAGGGCGACAATCCCGCTTTGGACCAGCCATTTCGGGGCGCGCTCCGGAAGCCGCCGACAGATGGAAATGATCAACAGCCCTACCCCGATACCGGCAAAAACGTGCAGTCCGAAGTACCAGTGCGGGAGGGTGCGTCCGTTCCATAGCTTGGCTCCTTGGCTGAGCAGGAAGAAGGCCGGGACCGGGATGAGTGTCAAGCCGGCCAGGGCCACCGCTCGGCCGGTTCTCCGTAGGGCTACCGCCAACCCGAACAGGCCCAGAATGGCGATAGGCCAGAACTCGACGGGAACCAGCTCGTCAAATCCGGTTAGGGGTTGCCAGTTCATGTCGGTGGTGTAACCCAACCGGATGATCAGGGGCAACGCCCAGAAGGCGGCCAGAAGGAACCCGACCGCCCAGGTGCCGGGCACCATCCACCAGGGGGTAGGGGAATGTTCATCGCCGGTCGAGCCGGTGCGGAGCCGTTCCCACCAAGCGGACCGTCCCACCAGGACGAACAACGAGGCTATCACTACTCCGATAGTCGGGATGACATGACAGAGAGCGGTTCCGGCCAGGGTGACCGCCGCCCAGACGAAATACCTACGATCCTCGTGAACCGCCCGGATCAGGCAGCCCAGATAGAGCAGGGAAAAGGCGAAAGACCAGGAATAGGCGAACTCACCGGCCAGGCTGGAGGCGATGGTTCCGCCGAAGATGTTGGGTGTGGGGGTTTCCATGAATGCGTAGAGACCGCCGGAAGCGGCACCGATCATGGCGACCGGACGGGAAAAACCCATCGACCGTACCAGGAAGAAGGTGGCGGGGGCGAGGGCGACCAGCCCCATTACGGTGACCAGTTTGAAAGCCACCCCGTAGGGAAGCACCAGATCGAGCCCGACTATCACCAGGGAGGGGAGCGGAAAGTAGAAGTAGAAGATCGGGAAGCCGGCAAACCAGCTGTTGGACCAGCCCATGATCCGACCGGACGGAAGCAGCACGTCCCGCAGGTAGGCGGGGCCTAAGACGTGGGCACCCATATCGCCGCCGGTCGGGGTGTTGGCCACCAGCAGAAGGTGGGGGGCCATGGTCAGCAAGGTGATGGCCGAGACCAGTGCCACGATCAGGGTGGTGGTCCGAACCGAAAACCCGGCCGCCCGAACCGACGAGGTCGGCTTGGTTAGAGGTTGTTCTTGCGAAACCGTGGTGGAGGGATACGGCTCGGTGTCGTCTGTCGAGAAGTCGGTATGGTGGTCGTTGGGGCTCATATCCGCATTTTCTTGGCTGCTCTCCGAAGTGCCCTCGGCTTGGGGATGTGGGGTAAGGTCACCGCCTGCCCTTTAGATCCCACTACCACGCTCAGGGGGATGCCGGTGACCCCGACCCGGGCCAGCAGATCGGAATGTTCCTCCCAGCTGATCTCGGTAAATCCGTTGGCCCCCAGCACCTGACGGTGAACTATACGGGCCTCTTCGCAGGTATCGCATCCGGCTGCGGTGAACAGGTAGACGCCCGGGCCGTCCAGGTTCCCCTCCACCTGGGGCGTGAAACGGGATCGGTGGCGAAACCTTCCCACCAACGTCACCGTCATGACTCCGGCCAGCACCAAAAGCAACCGGACCATCAGCTCTTCATTCAAGCGGGACCGCCCCGGCCGTCATCACCCGTCCGGAAGCCGCAGCCAACCATCCCACTGTCAAAGGCCCGTCGGCGGATACCCGAACCGCCGTTGTGTCCTGGTCGGTGAGATGGACAGACCGCAACGAGTTGGCGGGCAGGTCGATGATTCGGGTTCGGGTTTGCCCGTCCGGACTGAGGGTGGTGTACTGCAGGATCAGTGGGTTGACCCCGGCGTTAAGGAACCGAATCCGGCTACCTGCCGGCACCACCCCGGGACCGGGCACCAACCAGGTGGTGGCGGTGGTACGAGCCCCTACCGTCGCCGACACACCGGTTTCGGATCGGCCGATGATCATCGCTCCGAACGGGCCGTCGCCGGTCACCCGAATACCCGAACCGGCTTCCGTATCATCCAAGGGCACCCTGACCTGCCCTAATCCTTCGATGCTTCCCGGCAAAACCGGCCCGGTACTTCCCGACTCATCGAAGTATTCCAACTGGTATTCGACCGATAGGGAGGCTTCGTTGGTCATTACCAGATGGCTGTTCAATCCCGCCACACCGGCCACCGGAAACTCCCAGGCCTCTCCGGCACCCGAGCCAGGCCAGACCGCCAGATCGGTACCGATGTCGTAGATCATCATTGGGATGACCCGGCCTTGGACGGGCCGGACGATTACCGACAGGGACTCTCTTCGGGGAAGATGCTCCTCCAGGGCGACTATCCGGGTTTGCCGGGCCGGAACCGTCAAAAATTCCAGCGCTTCGGTGGCCTCTATTCCCAGCTCGCTGAAGGCCCAAATATCGACTCGGGCGTCGGTGGCGAACGGATTGAAGAGCCGCAGCACCAGGCTTTCGCCCTCCAGGGTGGAGCCTCCCGGTAGATGCCAGGAATCCGGGATCGCCGGTGAGCAAAGGTCTCCGGCCAGCAGGTCCTCGCCTGAGGAAACCACCCCGACGACCCCGGGGCTTCCGGAGAACTCCACCAAGGCCGAGCCCGCACCTACGTCGGTCAGGTTTTCGATCGTATCCGCAACATTCGGGGGCACCTCTCCGGTGAGCCGATCCTCGATTCGCCCACCCTGGAAGGGGGTAATGTCGTAGGAGGCCGGACCGACCGCCGCCAGGATGTGGGTGGAAGTAATGATGCTGTCCGACCATGACCAGGGGCAATAGGCGTTATAGGAACCACCGCCTGCCGGACCTGCCGAGGTATCGGTAGTTTCTGCCGGAGAGGTGGATTCGGGAGGGCCCTGCATCACGGCACCGGCCGTCAGCAACGCCGCTATAACCAGTGCGGTAATACGGGTCATGTCGACGGTTCCTCGCGTTTGGTTTCCGGGATAAGTAACGACAATGCCAGTAGCAGGAGTGTGAACAAACCGGCCGCCCGGGCTTGAAGCCGGTAGGAAGAGACGCCTTCGAAGACGGCGGCACCGGATTCGGCCGACACCAGGTTGGCCCAACCGTCCTGTTCCCAGGGCTCGGGACCCCATCCCGGGTCGGCGTTTTCCGCGATCCGCACCTGCCCGGGGGTGGGTTCGCCTTGGTAGTCGGGGACGGCCCATGACCAGGCCACTCCCGAGTCGGTCACTGCCCGATAGGAGGGAACCTGGTTTTCCCATACCCCGCCGGACTCTCCTACATACAATCCGACCAGAGGATTCATGTCCAGTTGGGTCGCCATAGATTCGGTCAGGGGGCTGGGGCCGGTAGCGACCAACCAGCGAATCCCGAAGCCGGACAGATGTTGGCCAGGACGGATCTCGTCGCTCGCCATAATGTTGGTAAGGGTTTCCTCCAGGGCGATATCCCCCAACCTGGGAGCGGGAAGCCAGGCCTGGGCGTAGTCAAGGGTGCCGCTCAGCAGGCGATAGGGGGTTCCGTCGGACAAGAGACGATGTTGGCCGGGAATGGTTTCCGCCGGTCCGGTCACCAACATCCGGTCGGCACCGTGGGCTTCGCTACGCCCGACCGCAAAGCCCAGGGTTTCGAATCGGTCGTCCGGCAGGCCCATTCGTCCGGCCGGAATAGGGATCAAGGTACTGAGCCCGACCAGCAGAGCGGCCACCAGGGTGGCATAGGCGAAGAAGCTCCGCCACAGCGGTACCTCCAGACCGAGAGAGGAGGGAAGGTCTATGGCAGCGGCGGTTATCAAGGCCAATCCGAGCGCCATGGCCAATAGACCGGCCACGCTAGCTTCCCGACCCACCCCTAGGTCGGACGAACTGGACAGGAAGACACCGGCCGATCCGATTATCCCGCCCGCCATCCCCACTTTCAATGCCCCACCCTGTCCGAAGAACATGGTCCCGGCCGCCACGGCCACAAGCGGTATATAAACCCACCACGAGGGGGCGGGGTGGAAGGGGGTGCCGGCGGTGATAATCTCTCCTGCCCCATGCACCCCCAGCCAGGGGAACAGTACGGGAAGGCTCAACAAAAATCCTGCCGAGCCGATCACCAGCGGCCGGAGGCGGCGGGAAAGCCCTGACCAGACCAGTCCGAACAACAGGGGCAAAACCACCGCAACCGGAACAAATACGGCCGAGGCGATGGTCGCCAAACCTACCCGCGCCGTTCGTTTTATCCGGCCCGGTACGGTCTCAGGAAGGGGGGCGATCACCCCGACCAACGCCCACGGCAGCCCACCCAGACCCAACAGGGCGGGCCAGTAGCCCTCTCCGGCCAGGTAAATGAGGGGGAATCCGGCCACATACACCGCCCCGGCTATCAGGCGAGCACCTGGACTAAGACCCAGTCGGCGCACCAGCGCAATGATGCCCGCCAGTCCCAAGGAAACGGCCCCGACGGTTAGCCCGCCCGCCGCCAACCCGGGCCGGTTGCCCAGGATCAGCTGGATCAGAGCGGTAGCACCTACCGAAGGATGCAGCGGTTCGGGGCTTCCCAATCCCCCTGGGTGCCAGCCTCCTGTGTAGACTCGCAGGGTATCCCAGGCCGATTCGGCCAGAGGCAGCACAAACCCGATGGCGGGTAGACCGTCGGTGATGATGGAGCGGTTGAGCATCAGGATAAGGGCGATTCCCAGCACCGTGGTTATGAAGTCGGGACGCTGCCATAGGGCCGGACCCGGGTCGTCCGACTCGTCAACCTCATAGCCCGTCCCCAACAGGGTTCCCAACTCGGACCCGATCCGGCCCAGCTCCAACGACCCCTTTAGCTGGTAGCGGAACAGCTCGGCGTCGGATTTTAGCGAGGTAGAAGGGGCCCGACGGCGGGCCGCCCAACTGGAAGGAAGGTGGAGCAGGTTCCAAGCCCAGGTACGAACCCAGTCCAAGAACGCCGCCGGTGCACCTTTGAAAAGCAGATAGACCCATTGGGCCAGCCCGACCAGAAACAAACCGGGTAGGGCCCATAGGAGGGTGGCGATCGAATAGGTTTTTAGCATCACCCGGAGGCGGCCGGCCTGTTCCCGCCAGGTCATAGCCCGATTGGCACCGCCCACCGGAGAAAACACTTCCGAGGCGGGGGTCACCACCACCCGACCACCTACCACCCGGGTCCGCTGACAAATATCCAAACCGAACGACAGGTAGGGCAGGGAATGATCCAATCCGCCCAGGCCTTCGACCAAATCTCGTCTGACCAGTAGGGAAGCCGGCTCCAGGAAGGCCACGTCTCGGATAACCTCGAATTGTTCCTGGTCGATCTCGCCGTGTTCCAGTCCGGAATGAGGGAACCCGAACACATCGGTGGCACCCCCCACCGACCGGAGTCGGTCGGGATGGTCGGCGTCCAGGATCTTGGAACCCACCACCGATGCCTCCAGCCTTTCGGCCGCCTCCACCAGGGCCTCCAAAGCGTCCGGCCGGGCCGTGGTACGGGCGTCCAGCATCCATAGGTAAGGGACGGTCGGGTCCAGGGTGCCCAGTGCGTCCGACAAACGCCTAAAGGTTCTCGACCCGGAGTCCTCTGCGGCCGGCGGCGGCCTATCATCGGAGATGACTACCACGTCTTCGACCTCGTAGACTTGTTGGCGGATAGTCTCCGATACGGCGGAGATATCTTCGCCTCGGCGTGCTACAACCACCGCTAGAACACGCGGTTTAGGGCTTGGCGAGGGCTGGTCCATTAGACCCCAATATTGCTACAGAATGAGCTATCCCACAATAATCATGCTCCCCCGATTTTCCTGCCTATGACCGACGAGGTGCGCGTGGTGGTCTTGTCGGGTGGGGTGGGCGGTGCCCGGCTGGCCCGAGGTTTCGAATACCTGGAGGGGGTGGAGGCCACAGTGGTGGTGAACGTAGGTGATGACGACACTTTTTACGGTTGGTCGGTTTCCCCTGATATCGACACTGTCCTTTATACGCTGGCGGAAATCGAGGGCCCACCGGGCTGGGGTAGGGCCGACGACAGCTACTTCCTGATGGATCACCTGGACACCTTCGGGGTTGACACCCGATTTCGGATAGGCGACGCCGACGCCGCCCTCAACCTCTACCGGACCATGCGGCTCCAGGCGGGTGATCCCCTGCATGCCGTCACCACCGATTTAGCCGCCATGATGGGCCTTTCCTCCCGGGTGCTACCCGCCACCAACGATCGGTTGCGAACCCGGGTGCGGGTCGGAACCAAGGGTTGGATGGACTTTCAGGAATATTTCGTCCTAGGCGGCCACCAGGACCGGGTGGACGAGGTGCGGTTCGTCGGTCAGGAAGCCGCCCGGGCCGCTCCCGGGGTGGTAGAAGCAATTGTCGGGGCCGACATGGTGGTTATCGCTCCTTCCAATCCTCCCCTTTCGGTCTGGCCGATCCTGGCGGTCACCGAGATCGCCGCCGCGGTGGGTCGGGCCTGTCCGGTTATGGCGGTTAGCCCTTTGTTCGGGGGCCGGGCTCTCAAAGGCCCGACCGACCAGGTTCTCAACTCGCTGGGGTTTCCGCCCGGCCATGCCGGAGTGCTGGCCGCCTATCCCGGCCTGATCCGGGATTTTTTCATCGACCATGAAGACCAGGAGGAACAGTCGGCGTTGGCCGAGACAGGGGTGTCCGTCCACGTTGAATCAACTCGGATAGCCGGTCGGGAACAGGCGATCGGGTTAGCCGGAAGGATCGTCGAAGTAGCCCAGGGTTCGCCATGACCGTATCCGTAATCCCCCTGAACGGTATACCGGAAGCCGAACCAGGAGACGATGTGTCCCGACTGATCGTTAAAGGTTTGAGGGCGTCTCAGGTGGAATTGTGGTCCGGCGATGTTCTGGTGGTGACCCACAAACTGGTCTCAAAGGCCGAAGGTCGAATCGAAGAGATCGGCGATTCACCCACTGCCCGCCAACGGCTGATCGAACGAGAGGCGGCGGCTATTTTGAGACGACGAGATGATCTGATTATCACCGAAACCCGGCATGGGTTCGTGTGCGCCAACGCCGGTGTGGACAAGTCGAATATCGGCCCCGGGCGGGCGGTTCTGCTGCCTTTCGACCCGGATAGATCAGCCCGCCGAATCCGGATCCGGCTTCAGCGGGTCTACGGGGTGACGATCGGTGTGATCATCACCGACACTTTCGGCCGGGCCTGGCGGCACGGTTTAACGGACGTGGCCATCGGGGTGGCCGGCCTACCTGCCGTGGTGGACTATCGGGGAACTTCCGACACTTATGGAAACACGCTGGAGGTGACCGAGGTGGCGATAGCAGATGAGTTGGCCGCCGCCGCCGACCTGGTTATGGGAAAGGCCCGTGGCATACCGGCTGCGGTTATCCGAGGAGTGGAGTACCGAGCTGACGAGTCGGCCTCGGCCGCCGACCTGGTGAGGGACCCGGCACTGGATATGTTCCGGTAGATCTTTCAGCGGTTGAGATCTGCCCTTGATTTGGCCGCCAGGAGGAACCGGGCGGCCATGAGGTCGAGATGTCCTCCCCCGGCATTCTTGAAAAGGGTTATTTCCTGGTCGGAACGGCGGGCTGGTACGTCACCCGAGACCAGCTGGAACAGGTCACCGATCAGGTCGTCCGTGGTTATCACTCGGGAGTCGATCGGTAGGCGAATTTCGCCGGTATCGAGAGCAGTGGCCCGCAGATCGACGTATATAAGGGATCGGGCGATAGCGGCATCATCGACTTCTCTCATATGAGGGCGATACGAACCCACCAGGTCGAGGTGGGTTCCTGGGCTCAGCCATTCCCCTCGAATCAGCGGTTCCACCGTCATCGTTGCGCAGGAGATCAGGTCGGCTTCCTGGACGGCTTCGGCCAGGTCGGTGGCGATTCCCAGGTCGGTGACGCCGGTGGGTAGATCCTCCCCGAGTTCGGAGGCCAGCGCCTCGGCTCGGGCCTGAGTACGGTTCCACATCCGGATTTTTTTGATGGATGGGCAGGTGGCGGTGTGCGCCCTGATCAGGTGGGGTGCCATGGCACCGGCACCGACCATCAGCATGGTGCGGGCGTTTCGGTCGGCCAGGTAGCTGGACGCCAGCGCCGAATCGCAGGCCGTCTTGAACCAGGTGAGGGCGTTTCCGGTTATAGCCGCCTGCTCCTCACCGGTCATCGGGTCGAACAGCACATAGACCGTGTTGACAGTGGGCAGGTCGCGATTGGCCGGAAAAACCGTGGCCAGCTTTACCCCCAGGCCGGTGCCAGGTTGGGAACCTACCCGGGCCAGCAGGAGGTTGCCGGTGCCGTCTTCGGCGAACAGGTCGTTGACCCGGGCAGGCGGAAGGTGGTGTTGGGACTCGAAAAAGTCGATCAAAGGCCGGTAGTCGAAAAGCTCCAACGCTTCTTCTGGAGAGATAACCAGCATTCCCATCTCCTAGAAATAATCGGGCCGCCCACCCCGGTGAGTCGACGGCCCGATGTTCAACGGATGGCTGTTGTCTTGTTCTAATTGTCTCCTGAGGCCTGGCCGAACGCCATATCCCGCAACACGACCAGGAAGGCCAGGGCGTGGCCGAAGATGATGTGGCCGTAGAAGCTGGCACCGATATTGAACTGGAAGACATCGTTGCCCGCCACCAGCGGCATAATCAGATTGGCACCAATCACCCACCAGATCAGACCGTAGATCAGACCGCCCACCACAATATCCACCAACGGGTTACCCAGTTTTACAACCGACACGAAAAACGCCGTGTAGATGGCCCCGATGATGAGGCTGAAAACCACATGGAGGATGAAGCCTACGAAGTCGTTGGCGTCGATCATTCCCCCGATCATGTCCTGCATCCCCCCGCCTGCATAGGCCAGGAAAAGGTATCCGGCCATCACCCCGGGGACGACACCCCTTCTAAGGTTGGCAATATCCATGACACTCCACCCCTTTCTTGAGGAATTGGTTTTCTTCAGGCTACCTGAAAGGCAGGTCTCAACGATTCATTTGCCCTCCAGAGCGACCCATATTTTGGTTAATCCGGCCGATGGGCATAATTTAGGCTTGCCAACCTTCGATAGAGGAAAGAAGCCTTCTTGTCTATGGGGAGTTCCGCCCTGGATAACAACACAACCATCAAACCAGCCAGAGGCATCTTCAAAGCCGGCCTGATAGTTCTGATCTTGGCGATGGTGGCAGGATTGGTAGTGCCACCACCTTCAACCGCACAGGGTCCGGTCGGCGTATCCGGCCCGGAGACCATTGAAATCCAAAGCAACCAGGAGCGGTGGACCGGATGCGACGAAGCCTCCACCCCCTTTATCCTGCTTTGCCGGGTATACGACGAGATCAAGGAAAACTTCTACGCCCAGGTTTCGGACCAACAACTGGTGGAGGGTGCGGCTCGGGCGGTCCAGGAGGCCGACCTAGCCTCTCGACCTCGGGAGGTTATACCCCCTCTATGTGCCCTACCTTCACCCGCCTTCTCGACGGTTTGTGATCTGATCGACCGATCGAACAATACTTCTGCGGCGGTCTGGGCGGCAACGGAAGGGATGGTTAGGGCCTTGAACGACCCGATCTCCGGTTTGCTGTCGCCTAGCCAATACCAATCCTGGCAGAACCTCCAGGGCTTGTCGGCTTCCTACGTCGGCATAGGGGTCCGGGTGGGTATCCACGACGGAAACTCCGGATGCCGTACCTTGACCGAAACCTGTCGGCTCACGGTCACCGATGTCATCGAAGACAGCGGGGCCGAAGAAGCCGGGTTGATGCCAGGTGACGTGATCCTGAAAATCGGAGGGGTCACCCCCCAAGGAGATGGGTGCGGTCTGGATGAGTTAGACCAGTTCTCGGTGGGTATGCCGGTTGAGGTGACCATCCAGCGGGGTACCGAAGTAATTGCCTACATCATCCCGGCCCGACTTTTAACTCCTGGGGTGGCCTGGGGGCTGGTTGTGGACGACAATATCGGCTACATACGCCTCCACGAATTCGACCTGGTGGCCGACCGGGTGTTCTCCGAACAGTTGGAGGAGCTCCTGGACGAAGGGATCGATGCTTTGGTAATCGATTTGCGCTCCAACCCGGGCGGCTATCTGGGATCGACCCAAAATATCGCCTCCCTGTTCCTTGACGACCAGGATTTGATAGCCCGGCTAACCATCTCCGACGGCTCCACCGAGTTGGTACGGGCTGAACGTAAACCACAAACGCCTGACGCCAGGGAGATTCCTCTGACCGTGGTGGTTAACAACCGATCCGCTTCCGGCTCCGAAATGCTGGCTCTGGCGCTCCGACATTACGGACATGAGCTGGTAGGAACCACCACTTTCGGTAAGACCACCGGACAAACCACCAAAGCCATCACCGATCGCAGCGGGATGCCGATCGGTGCTCTTCGGCTTTCCATTATCCGCTGGGTCGGGCCCGATAACTCCTCTGCCACCGGCGGGATCGTGCCGGACCGGATGATCGAATTTGCTACCTGCGCCCATCCCGTAACGGTCGCTCTGGAAGCCACCTCGGAGGAGAGCCCCTCCGCCGGGCAGGAACCTCCGCAGGGAGCTTTCGACGACGACAACGGGAAGGTTGCTGAAGAGGCCCTCAACCGGTTGGCCGGCCTTGGGGTGTTCGAAGGAACCGAATGCGGGGCGCGGGCAATTTGTCCGAACGCTCCCATCGCCCGATGGACCGCGGCGGTCTGGATCATCCGAGCCCTGGAAGAGCGGAGCTACCAACCTGAAGAGACTGTTTTTGCCGACGTAGTAGGGGAAGACTGGTGGTCGGGCTATGTACAACGCCTGTTTACTTTGGGTGCAACCAACGGATGTGCTACCGATCCGGCCCGTTTCTGTCCCGATCAGGTGATCAGCCGAGCCCAGATGGCGGCCCTTCTGGTGCGAATATTGGGTCTGGATGAGGCGGTATCGGCCGGATTCACCGATACGGTGGGCATCACGCTCGAATCCGAAATAGATTCTCTGGCTGCGTCCGGTATCACCACCGGCTGTTCCACCAATCCGGATCGATTCTGTCCGAAACTCCCTCTGACCAGGGGGCAGATGGCGTTATTTATCGACCGTGCTCTCCAGGAATTGGCCAAGGGTTCCTAAGAACAGCCGGATCAACGGGGGCGGTTCTCGACGAACCAATCTACCGTGGCTTTGATTCCGTCCTTGAGGGCGATACGAGGTCTCCATCCCAGTTCTCGGCGAGCCCGGCTACATTCCAGCGCAGAACGAGGCACATCGCCGGGACGAGGGGGTCCATGGAAGGGTTTTCCCTTGAACCAGGCCGCATCGGCCACCATTCCGAACAGAGCCAAGGTGCTGGTCTCAACTCCGGTGCCGATGTTGTAGACGCCGCCCTCTTCCTGGTCTGCCGCCCGGACTATGGCGTCCACTACGTCGTCGACATAGACGTAGTCGCGGGTGTCGTGGCCGGATCCGAAGATGGTGGGGGGTTTACGCTCCCGGCAGGCGGCGGCGAAGATGGCCACCACTCCTCCCTCCCCCGAAGAATCCTGACGAGGTCCGTAGACGTTGGAAGGGCGGATTATGGAGTAGGCCGGCCCATGATGCCGGCCCCAGAAGTCCAGGTATTGCTCGGCGATCAGCTTGGAAAAACCGTAAGGGGATTCGGGACTTAAAGGGGCGTCCTCGGGGGTGGGAAGCGGTGCCTCCGACCCGTATATGGCCCCTCCGGTGGAGACGAAAACCAGTCGGGAGGTACCGGCGAGGCGGGCGCTCTCCAGCAGGTTCAGGGTGCCGATGACGTTGATGTCGGCGTCTCGGCCCGGTGAGGCTACCGAAGCCGACACCGAGGTCTGGGCGGCCAGATGGAAAATCCGATCCGGAGAATATTTGGCCACGGTGGCGGCCAGATGTTCGGAGCGGATATCGATCTGATGGATGGTGATATGGCCGAACCGGCGGGCATCATCCAGGTAGGAGAGCCTTCCGGTGGAAAGATTGTCCAGCACCATCACCTCCCAACCCTCCGCCACCAGCCGATCGACCAGATTGGATCCCAGGAAACCGGCCCCTCCGGTTACCAGCGCCCGTCCTTGGGTTGGTTCTCCTCGCCACATCACCTAACTCCCCGACCCACCCCTTGGTAGCAGAGCCCGGCCGCCTCCACCACCTCTCTAGCTACGAGGTTCCGGGCATCTACTACCTCAGAACCCCTCATTAGCTCCCGAACCCGGCCCCAATCAACCTGTCGGAACTGCTCCCATTCGGTGGCGATCAGCAGGGCGTCGGCACCCGCAGCCGCCGCCAACGGGTCGGCCACCAACTCCAAACCCGGCAGGGAAAACTCGGCTTGAGGGTCATAGGCCTGAACGTTGGCACCCGCCCGGGTGAGCCTTACTGCTATATCGACCGCCGGGGAATGACGGATATCGTCGGTATCGGCCTTGAAAGACAGCCCCCACAGCCCCACCGTGGATCCCGACACCTCGCCGCATAAAGCCCGGGCTACCTTGCCAAAGATGCGGCGGCGTTGATTCCCGTTTACCTCCATCACCGTGGCCAGGAGTTGGAGATCATGACCGTGTTGCCTGGCGATCTCATGTAGGGCGGAAACGTCTTTGGGTAGGCATGAACCTCCGTAACCAGGACCCGGGGCCAGGTAATGAGGTCCGATCCGATGGTCGTGTCCGATCCCCTCCAGAACGGAGGCGGCATCGGCACCGATCTCCTCGCACAGGTTGGCGATGGAGTTGGCGAAGGTCAGGCGGGTGGCAAGATAGGCGTTGGAGGCGTATTTGATCATCTCCGCCGAGGTCGGATCGACCATTATCCGTTTCCCGGGCAGCGGACCGTAGACTTCGTCCGCCAGCCTCTCCGCCTGCTCCCGATCGGTCGAGCCGATGACAATCCGATCCGGCTGCAGGAAATCGGCTACAGCCGAGCCCTCTCGGAGAAACTCCGGGTTGGCCTGTACTGCTACCTTTTTTTGGATGATTTCGGGAAGGCGAGAGAGTCGGAGCACGGTCCCGGGCGGGACGGTGGATTTGATAGCCAGCGCCGCACCGGGCTCCAGGTCCGAAGCGAGGTCGGAAACCGCCTGATCCAGGATGGACATGTCCGCTCCCCCATCCTCGCCGGTCGGGGTAGGCAGGGTGATGAACACCACCGAGGCACCTTCGACCGCCTTCCGATTGGAGGCATAAAAGCCGAGCCGTTCCTGGGCCAGACCTGCGGATACGAGGTCTTCCAGGCCGGGTTCGAAAAACGGAATCCGTCCGGAACGGAGGGAGGTCAGTCGATTTTCGTCTCGCTCCCCCACCCGAACCTCATGGCCCAGATGCGCCAGCCCGGCCGCCTGGGTGACACCTACATATCCGGCCCCGATAACGGCGACCCGAATCGGTCGTATAAGGTCCTTTACCGGGATGCGCGCACCCCTAGGAGGGCATCGGAGTTCAGGGCGTCGGCACCCAGGATCACCACCGCATCAAACCGTTCGTCCACCGACCCGGCCTCCACCATTCCAAAACCCAGGATATCGACCATCTGTTGGCCTATCTCGTGATCCTGGGGGCGGACCCGCACCACGGTGTCAACAAAGTCGTAAACCCCGGCATCTCCCACCGAAATAGGCCCGGACACCGGAGCCTGACCCTCCAGCCAGTCGGCCCAGAGCGAGGCCTGTTGGTTCCCCCCGTTGCCGTTCAGGATCTGAAGTCGATACCCTTCGGTTAGGTTGACGGGTTCCCCTACCGTCACGGTTCCCTCCCCTCTGAACACCGCCAGCATTTCCTCGGCCTCCGGCTGGATCATGTCGAGATAGTAAACACCCTCGACGATGTTCTCGTCCAGCGGTAGCGAGAAGATCTCTATGTTTTCACGGTTCAGGCTTCGGGCCGCCCAGGCCAACTCCACCAGCCGATTGGCGGTGAGCCCGGCATCGATCACCAGGTGATCCCCGGCCGCCCGGATCACGTCACCCAGATCAAACAGCATGGTCCAGCGTTTGGCGGATTCCAGCATGGCCAGTACGAGGCTTTGTTGACGACGGATCCGCCCCAGATCATGGGCATCTACGCTAACCCATTGGCCGTCACGAAGCTCCTGATAACTTCTCGACCGGGCGTAGGCCAGGGCCTCTTTTCCGTCCAATAATCGGACTCCGGCGTCCACACTCAGGCCCGACTTAAGGTCGCGGGCCGGATAGGCGAAAGCGATGTTAACCCCGCCCAGGGCATCCACAATGCCGGCATACCCGTAGAAGTCCATTTCCAGATAATGATCGACCTGCACGCCGGTTATTTCTTCCACCGTTTCGATCAGCATGTCGGCACCTCCGATCGCAAAGGCGGCGTTCAGCTTTTCGTCTCCGTATCCATCGAGGCGCACCCGGAGGTCGCGGGGAAGGCTGAGAAGGCGGGCACTTCCGTTGTCGAGGGTGGCGAGCATCACCACATCGGCTCGATTGCCTTCGAGTCGGTCGTTTATGCCCAGCTCTTCGGGAAGGCCTTGACGGGTATCCCCGCCTATCACCAGAAAGGTAACCGGCTCGGTGACTTCGGGGGCTAGCCGGACGGCGGTGGTCTCGGTAACCAGGGTGGTTGCACCCAAGACCGAGGTTGAGGTGGTAACCGCGGCGGGTGGGTTATCATCCTCCAAGGCTACGATCGAGGTGGTAGGGATGTCTTCGATCGCCGAGCGGGCATCCCAGAGGTTGTAAAAGACCACCCCCCCTACCAGTAGGGCGCTCCCCGATATCAGACCGACAACGAGCTTCCACCATCGCCTACGGGGGAGCGAATCAGGAGGGATGGAGGAGTTATCGCCGGAGGGTTCGGTGGTCATGGGGGAATCAGATCAATGATAAAGGTTATCCACAGCAGGATTCCATAGCAGGTCCTGACCAGGGGTGGGCAGTCTCCACTGTATCCTCGGCGACTCGACCGTTCCTCCCCTTGCACTGCGAGCACACCCACACCCTGGGAACCCGGGCCCCCTCCATAACCAGGGTAAGGTACTCGTAACCGCAGTCCGGACAGACAATTTTATAGACCGGCATCCGGGCTCCGTTTCACTCCCTTAACCTCCGCTTATCTGTCGAGCGTGTTCCAGCAGAGACTCCAAGGCGGTCTCCTGCAAATTACGAGCGGTTGTCGCCCATTCTACGGAGTCATCCAAACGAAGTAATACCGATGAGCAATGTTCCCGAACCCGATCGGGTGCCGAACCTCCGATCATGTCTCGGGAAGCCACTACCGCGCCGATGTCCAAACCCGTCAAGAATGTCAATTGAGCCTTATGGGTGGGGGTCAACCTCACCCCGACTGCCCGAGCCGCTTCGGTTAGGCCGGGCTCGGACAAACCATCCTCTCCCGATCGTACCGCCTCTGCTATGGCCCGACCGATCACCCGATAGGCGCTTCGGTAGTCGATCCCGCCGGCCAGTACCAGACGCTCCGCCAGATCGGTAGCCGTGGTGAAATATTGACCGGCCGTTTCGGCCAGTTTCCGGGTGTCAACCTCCAAGGAGCGGACCACCTGCGTTCCCAGGCGCACCAGACGGATAGCCATGTCTACCGCACCAATCACCTCTCCATACAGGTAGAGCCAGTTGTCGGTCCGGGCGGAGGGGGTGCGTTGGGTGACCATCAGCCCGCCAACCCGTCCGATCAGCGTCCCGCACCCGCCCCGGATCACCGCCAGGGCGTAGGGGTTGCGCTTCTGCGGCAACAACACCGAGGCTCTTGAAGAGGTGCCGCCCAGCCTCACGTACCCGAACTGCGGGGCGGCAAAAATCTCCAGGTCCTCGGCCAGACGATCGACCGTCAAAACCGCCTGCATAGCCGCCACTCCACAGTCGATCATCGGGTCGCCCGACCACATCCCGTCCCGGATTTGAGCGGTGGGCCGGCTGAAACCCAGCCGCTCGGCCATGCGCGGACGGTCGAGCGGGAGGAGGGTCCCGCCTACCCCACCTGATCCGGCCGGAGATTGGTTGACCAGCCGATAGCACCGGCGGATCCGGGCCAGGTTGCGAATACCCGGTTCGGCGAATCCGGACAGGAAATGTCCGAAAGAGGAGGGCTGGGCGGGCTGTAGGTAGGTGGTGTCGTTCCAGAAAGCCTCCGCCAGCTCCTCTGAACGACCGGCCCCCTCCTTGGTAAAGGCGGCCACCTCGTCATGTAGGTCGAGAAGTCGGTCCCGAAGCGCCAGTCGGAAGGCAATCCGTCCTGCTTCTCGTCTGGTCCGGCCGGCCGGGAGCCAACCGGCGGTGGTGCCGAGCCGTTTTTCCAGCTCTCTTTCCCGGCTGTTGTAGGCGTCTCCGTAGACCGGGCTGTAGGGGAAGTCGGACGGGTCGGTGTCCAGGAAATCCAGCAGCTCCCGACACAGGTCTGCGGCCGCTTCTTGAGGGATAACCTTCGCTTCGACCAGCTCTATCACATGGCTGAGGTCGGCCCACCCCAGACCGTCGTGCAGGAAGTGGGCATCCGCCAGCTCCAGACCATATCCGGCTTCGATCAGCTCGGGGGAGGGGCCCGACGCCAGCCGACCTTCCGCGCCCAGATAGCCCTCCGGTGGGGGAACGGTCATGAGCCGGAGGGTCCGTAGAACAGGTTTACCAACCCCCCGGTCACCAGAAACATGAGCTTCCCGTTGGTTTTCCCCGCCTTTTCTATCAGGTCCGCCAAGGCGGTGGCACCGTATTCCGGGTCGAGGAAGATGCCCTCGGTGACGGCCATCAGCCGAGCCGCTTCCTCTACCTGCCTGGGGTCGGGGTTCAGCTGGTCGTGGACCAGACAACCTACCGGATAGCGATGGGCTTCTCCGATCAGGTCCAAAGCGGCTTCGGAAATCTGCTCGATTCGTTCATCGCACTCTTCTGCCGGTCGATGCACGGACGCCCCCATCAGAACCGGGCTGAACCGGCGGCGTTTGTATCCGGCCAACAGACCGGCGATCGTTCCGCAGGATCCGACCGAAAGCCAGACCGCTTCGGGACTGAAACCGACCCGGTGGGCTTGGCGTTCGATCTCGTCTACTGCGGCCAGATAACCGAGTGCACCGACCGGTCCGGCACCTCCTCGACCCACCACATAGGGTTTACGACCTTGGTCTTCGAGCCGCTCCTTAACCTCATCCAGCATGGGGTCAACCGACGCCCGAACGGGATCACCGGTATAGACCAACCGAACCTGATCAAGTCGGTCGAGAAGGTCCACGGCGCTGCTACCAGGTGGAGGAGGGTGGCCGAACAGTACCAGATAGCAGGGCAGGCCCTGGGCGGCGGCGGCGACCGCGGCGGTGAGCACCCAGTTGGAGCGGGGCCCTCCGCCGGTAACAAAAACATCCGACCCCTCGGCGCGGGCGGCCCCAAGGTGATATTCGACCGACCGGGCCTTATTGCCCCCTAATCCGATTCCGGTCAGGTCGTCACGCTTCAGCCAAACCTCCGCGCCGATCGCCTCGGAAAGCCGCTCTGCCAACACCAGCGGCGTGGGCAGGCTGGCCAGACGAACCGGGTCGGGACCCCTCAACCGGCGGCCTCGATAACCCGGTCGACCAGCTGCGGCCCGGCTCCCATCACCGTTTCGATATCAGCGAGCCCTTCAAGGTCAGACCGGCTCAGATGATCTGCAACCCGGGGGTCTTGCATCAGCGCCTCCTCGAACGACCATCCCTCCTCAACGGCCCGCATCGCCGCCTGGTAGATGATGTCGTGGGCGGTGTGCTTGCCGACCTGATCGGCCAACGCCCGCATAACCGGCTCGGCGAACACGAACCCTTTGCGGGCGTCTATGTTGGCCCTCATCTGCTCCTGGTCGGCTTCCAAACCCTCCAGCAGCAGGATGGCGTAGCGGGTGGCGGCCAGGGTGAACGAAACCGCCTCCGGGAGGGCGATCCATTCCGCCTTCCAGGCCCGGCCGTCCCTTTCATGGAGCTGGATCATCGCCTCGGTCATCACGTCCGCATCGGCCCGGACCAGTCGGCCCAGGGTATCCAGATGCTCGGAAAGCTCCGGGTTGCGCTTCTGTGGCATGGTGATGCTCCCCACGGTGCCGACGATGAACGGCTCTCTGACCTCTGCGATTTCGGGACGCTGCAGCTCCATGATCTCGTTACCGATCTTGGCGAGGGTGGTGGAGACCATGGCCAGAAGGTGGACGAACTCGGCAGGACCGTCCCGAGCGGTAATCCACGGTATGGGAGGAACCCGCAGGTTCATCCGTTGGGCGAAGGCGTCGATCAGGGCGAGGGACTGGTCGCCCCAGAACTCCAGCGTTCCGAGCGCCCCACCCAGCTGAACCACCTCCCGGCGAGGCCGACCCTGCTCCAGCCGCTGTCGGTGTCTTCCCAGCTCCGCAGCCCACACGGCCGCCTTGTAACCGAAGGGGATGGGAAGGGCCGGCTGGGCATGGGTTCGACCCATCATCGGGGTGGTGCGATGACGGCGGGCCAACCCGAGCGCCGCCGCCTCCAGACGGGCCAGGTCACGCTCCAGATAGTCGCCTACCTTCTGCATAACGGAGGCCGTCCAGGTGTCGGTCACGTCTTGGACGGTGGCCCCGTAATAGACCCATTCCCGAACCGACTCGGGGAGCTCGGCCCGCAGCACCCGAATCAGGCCGAGGGTGGAATGTCCGGTGGCTCTGGTCTCGGCGGCGATCCGCTCCAGGTCGATCGGGGCGGAGTCCGCATATCGGGTGATCCGGCGGGCCGCTTCGATCGGGATCAGGCCCACCTCGGCCTGGGCGTGGGCCAGGGCGGACAGAATCTCCAGCCAGGCCCGGAACCGAGGCTCCTCGTCCAATAGTTTCCGGGCTTCTTCGGTGCTCCACAGATGTCCGTAGACGACCGAGTCGGCCAGATGGACACTCATCCCACGGCGACCGGTGCCTCAACACCGGCCAGGTACCGTATCGCCTGCCTCACCTCGTCTAGATTTGCTCCCCAAGGCACCACCGCCCGGGTGCCCGAGTATTCCGTGCCCCGTTCCAGCATGCAGCATTTGATGAGCCATCGCCCACCGGGATCGGCCTGCTCCACCCGCTGCTTGGGACAGATGTCTACCTGGGCGGGCTCATGGTCGTAAAAGTAGCGGTGAAACTGCATCGACCGCTCGCAGCCGATCATGACCCATTCCCGGGCTTCGGCCGGCCTGGTATCCAGATAGGACAGATCGGCATCCAATTCGGTGCCGGCCCCTCGGCAGGGCAACAGATAGGAATCCGCCGGTAGGTCGGCGGCCAGGTCGCTGAACGAAACCGAATTCAAAACCAACTCCACCGGCGGGAGGTCCTCGTCGAAGTCCACCACCTGACCAGCCTGTACCAGCAGTTTGGGCGGTTCGGGTGGGGTTAGTTCGGTGACAAAAATCCGAACCGGATCCGGCTCCCAGATGAAGTTGATGTGTTCGAACTTTCCTTTGATCACGAACCCGGACACCCCGTCTCTTCCATGACGGGCGGCCGCATGGGCCAAGGCGGTGGCGTTACCCACATCTACGGTGGGATCTTTGATCAGCTGGGTGCGGTCGGGTCCTGACCAGACCTCTACGTCGACTACCGGTACGAACAGGTCGTCGGAGGGAGCCCGGGCCACGGCCGCCAGGCCTACCGAATCTCCGTTGACCATGGCTATGTAGTCGGTGCGTCTATATACCTCTCGTCCCAGGAGGTGGTGGCGTATGAAATCGGGGTGGGGCGTCTCGTCAACGTGTTCCACCGACAACCCCCGATAGGGATGGGATCGGGCGTTCGGGGAGGGCTTCTCGGCTACCAACATGTCAAACCGTCTCCTACCGGCGCTTCATCCCCGAATGATAGAAGAAACAGTGGACTGTCGGGCGGAATGCTTTGGCGGCGTCCCGCCCGACAGCCTTGAGAAAATAGGTTGGTTCAGCCGAGCTCGGCGCGAACTATCTCCGCACCGGAAACCATGGCGTGGAGCTTGTCCTTGGCTATGTAGCGCTGCAGGAGGATGAGTCCGCAGTCGGTGGTGACGCCCAGCTGGTTGGCCGGGACATATTCCAACAGCCGACGGATCCGACCGGCAACCTGTTCGGCGGTTTCGGTGATGGTCGACTTGACGTCGACCACCCCCGCCCAGAACTGAATGTGCTCCGGTACCGGATTGTTCGCCACCACATCCAGGCCGGACAGATCGTCCGAACGACGCCCACAGTTCTCCAGGTTGAGAACATCGATGTTCGCCTCGTAGGATTTCGGTATCACCGAAGCGGTGGCGGAAGGCTCGTCACCCTGCCGGATGGTCAGATCGAAGATCTCACCGGCGTCGGCGGTATCGTCCGGGTAGTAGGCCGGGGTTCCACCCCAGTTACCCCAGCAGATGTGGACGATGATCTTGGCGTTCTGAACCCCTTGTACGGCCCGGTCAAAGGCTTCGATGGCCCAGGGTTCGTAGAAGTAGGGCCAGGTGAACTCGTCCAGCTGGATGAAGTCGATTCCCATGGCGTCGACTTCCAGGATGTCCTCGTTGATAGCGGCGGCAATATCCATTGCCCGTTGCGCCGGGTCATCGTAGTGGAGGTCGTTGGTGGCCTGGGCCAGCACCTGAATCCCGGTGTACTGTACCTTGGTGGCCTTATTGGTGGCCTCTTTGAGCGCCCGAGCCTGCTCCACCATGATGGCACCCCGCCGCTTAACCTCCTGGGTGAGGGTTCCGGCATGAAGACGGCTGTAGATCGGGAAGCCCAGAAACCCACCCTTCAGATCGTAGCCGAGCCGCTTGTAGTAGTAGTAGAGGGCCTGGTCGGCGTAATTGTCACCGTGGAGTCGCCCATCGGTGATGATGTCAAGACCGGCGTTTTCCTGGTCACGTGCCAGAGCCCCGACCGCATCCTCCAGAGCCTCGCGGATGTAGGCATCCGGCGGCTCCTGGTCTCCGGTCCAATCCCGAACACAGTTGGCATCCCACCAACGAGGGTTGGGATAATTCCCGACCATCGACGTGGGGATGAGTACCTCTTCACCCTTAATTTTCATCGGTCTCTCCTTTGTCTGGGTGATCTATTTACACGGAATTGGCTCTGGTTCTTCTGGTACACCTCCTGGAAATATCCGAATATCTCTCTTGACTTTAGTCCTGAAAATAAAAGCCGGTCGGTGCCTTCCTCCATTTATTCGTATTCGAAGGACTCAAAGAGCCGACCACCCCCCATCCACCACCAGGCCGTGGCCGGTCAGGTAGGAAAGACCTCCCGAGGCGAGCACGGCAATGGCCTGGGCGATTTCCTCCGGTTGGGCCACCCTACCTACCGGAATACGGGATTCGATCGCCTCTCGCAGCTCGGGTTGATCAAGCCGCCACCTGGTCATCGGGGTTTCGGTCATTCCCGGACAGACCGCGTTGGAGATTATCCCGTCGGCGGCGTAGTCGATGGCGATAGACCGTGCCAACCCTAAAGCAGCCGCCTTGGACACCGAATAGGCAGCCCGAGCCGGGAAGGGGACTATTCCGGCCACCGACGCCACCGTGATGATATGTCCCGCCCGGCGAGGCACCATCCGCTTAAGTGCGGATCGGGAACACAGGTAGGCACCTCTAACGTTCACCGCCATAACCTGGTCCCACTCTTCGGCGGGGGTGTCGCCCAGTCGGGAAGCGGAAGCCGAACCGGTGATACCTGCGTTGTTGACCAGCACTCCTACCGGACCGAGCCGATCCTCGACCGCCCCGAAACCCTCGTCCACCGCCTCTTGGTCGGACACATCAACCCCCAGACCCAAGCCGTCCTCTCCGGCGGCTTTTATTGCCGGGCCGGCCTCCAGATCGAACACCCCAAGCCTGAACCCGTCTTGTCGGAGCCGGTCGCAGGTGGCCTTTCCGATTCCTGATCCTCCCCCGGTTACGACCGCTACCAGATCCTGCCCATCCGGCATTTGGAACCTCCTTGACCCGGGCTACATTTATAAAGGTGTAAATATTGATCCTATAGAAAATACCTGAGGGACGGATAATGAAACTGGAAGGGAAGGCGGCTCTGGTAACCGGTGCCGGTTCGGGGATCGGCCAGGCGGCGGCGGAGTTATTCGCTTCCGCGGGAGCGTCCGTTGCGGTAGTAGACCTTAATCTCGCCGCGGCCAGTGCCACCGTAGACAAAATCACCGAAACGGGCGGCCAGGCCGTGGCGATCGCTGCCGACGTATCCTCCGCCGACCAGATCTCCCCGGCAGTCGACCAGGCCGCTCGACGGCTGGGCCGGCTCGACATCCTGTACAACAACGCCGGGGTTCCGGCGGCCGGATCGGTGCTGGATGCCGACGAGGATGATTGGGAGCACTGCTTCGATGTGAACGTCAAGGGAACCTTTCTGACCTCGAAAGCCGCTATCCCCCACCTGCAGAAAGACGGGGGCGGCTCGATTATCAACCAGGCCTCGGTCTCCGCCCTGGTAGGTGTCAGAGGGCTGGCCGCCTACAGCGCCGCCAAGGGAGCGGTGGTCTCCCTGACCAGGACGATGGCTCTCGACCTGGCACCGATGGGGATTCGGGTCAACGCCCTCTGTCCGGGCACGGTATTCACGCCTCTCATGGAGCCTCTGATGCGGGAAAGAGGGGGCGGTAGCATCGAAAAGGGTTTGGAGATCACCGCCGAAAAATACCCGATCGGAAGGATCGGAAGGCCCCACGAGATAGCTTCGGCCGCCTTGTTCCTGGCGTCCGACGAGGCCTCTTTCGTTACCGGATCGATCTTCACCGTCGACGGCGGTATGACCGCCCAATAAGACCACCGATTGGGGTAGCCAATGGGTATTCATCTGGGGTCCGACAAGCCGTCGGATCTGCAAACCGCGGTAGCAATGATCCCGCCCGGCTCGATGGTGGCGCTGGGCGGCGGTTTGTCCGCTCGGCTCCCGATGGCCTTGGTGCGAGAGGTGATCCGAGCCGGGATCGGCGACCTGCATGTGGTGGGTTCCGCCCACTCCATAGACGTGGACATGCTGGCCGCCGCCGGATTGATCTCGGTCTGCGAAGAGAGCTATGTGGGTTACGAGCAGGACCTGGGTCTGGCACCCGCTTTTCGGAGAGCCGCCCAGAAGGGCGATCTTGAGGCCAGGGAAAGCTGCTGTGACACCATACTCACCCAGCTAAGGGCCGCCGAAATGGGCCTTTCCTTTCTGCCTGTCCACGGGGTTAAAGGGACCGACATCGAATCGCTGCACCCCGAATACGGCCGCATCACCTGTCCGTTCACCGACCACGAATACGTGGTGGTTCCGCCCCTTTCGCCCGACGTGGCCTTGATCCACGCCCCGATCGGCGACCGTCAAGGCAACCTCCATATCGAACAACCCTATGTGCTGGACGAACGCTTCGCGGTGGCTTCCGCCCAGGTGATAGCCACCGTGGATCGGATTGTCTCTACCCGAGAGGTAGTCGAGGCGGGAATCGTCATCCCGTTTTACCGGGTTTCGGCCCTAGTCGAGGTCCCCTTTGGTGCCCACCCCACCTCCTGTTACCCGGGCTACGCCTACGACCGGAACCATCTGTCCGCCTGGGTGACGGCGGCGGGAACGCCGGAGGGTGCCGGCGACTATCTCCGTAACTATGTCACCGGAGTCGACGAGGCCGGTTATCGGCGGAGGATCGGACCGGAACGTCTGGAGCATTTGACCGGCTACCAGGCCTCGGAGGAAACCTGGATGGAGATTTTTCGATGAGCTACCGGTTCGGACTCGACGAATGGTTCGTGGTGGAGTTGGCCCGAACCGTCCACGACTCCGAGGTAGTCTTCCACGGATTCGGAAGCCCGTGCGCAACGGTCGCCATGCACCTCGCCAAACGCACCCACGCCCCCTCCGCCCTCCTGATAGAGGGGGCCATGTATGCGGTCAACCCCTACCCGGCCTTCATCCCTCCGACCAGCAACGATCACTCCCTCAAACAGGGTGCCGTCTATTCGATGCGCTTCGAAGAGGCCTTCGACATGTCGGTGCGGGGGGAGGTCGATCATATGTTCCTGTCGGGTATCCAAATCGACTCCTTCGGCAACACCAACGTCACCGCCATCGGGCCGATGCCCACCCCCAAGGTGAAGCTCGGAGGCGGAGGCGGCGGCTGCAACATGTCGGCCACCATCAGGCGTCTCACCCTATGGACCACCAACCATCGGCCCGGCCGATGCCTGGTCGAAAAGTGCGACTTCGTAACGGATCTCGGCCATAGCACCAGGGAAGGAACCCGACTCGACCTGGGCTACACCGGAGGCGGCCCGCAGGCTCTGATCACCGAGTTGGGGGTGTTCGACTTCCCCGAGGGACGGGCTCGGCTCAGAGCCTTGTTTCCCGATGTGACCCGCCGAGAGGTGGCGGAAGCGACCGGCTTCGATTACCAGGAGGCACCCGACCTGGGTCCCTTGGAGAGGCCGGCCCGAAGCCAGATCGAACATATCCGAACCATCGATCCCCTATCTGTCCGCCGCTCCGAGTTCCGTCCCGCCGAGCTGGAACGAACCTTCCCGCTATGAGCCTGGACCCGGTCTTCAACCCTACCCGAGTGGCGGTGGTCGGGGCTTCGGATCGCCCGGGCAAGGTGGGCTCGGTTATCTGGCGCAACCTGTCCGGCTTTGACGGGGAGGTCATCCCGGTCACCACCTCGGCGGAGCAGGTTGGGGGCGTTCCCACCGTGGCGGCCCTGACCGAAATAGAGGGCCGGGTTGATCTGGCCATCCTGTCCACCCCCGCCCGAGCCGCCCCGTCCATCGCCCGACAAGCCGCCGCCCAGGGAGTCGGGGCGATGGTGGTGCTGGCGGGCGGATTCGCCGAGAGCGGGCCGGAGGGTGCCGACCTTCAGGCCGAGCTGGTGGAAGCGGCCGGGGCGGTCAGGATCGTGGGCCCCAACTGCTTCGGCGTGCAGAATATCGCCCGGGGACTCAACGCCACCATAACCATGGCCGGAGATATAGAACCTGGTCGGGTGGCCTTGATAACCCAGTCCGGTGCCTACGGGATGGCCATTCATTCGATGGCTTCGGACGAACGGCTCCGGTTCGGGAAGGTCTATTCTTCAGGCAATAAAGCCGACATCAACGACCCCGAGATAATCCGCTACCTTCATTCGGATCCCCAAACCGACGTGATCTGTCTGTTGGCGGAGTCGGTCACCGACGGCTCGGAGTTGGCCGCCGCCATTCGGGCCACCTCGCCCACCAAACCGGTCATCGTGGCCAAGACCGGTCGGAGCGAAGCCGGAGCCCGGGCGGCTCAATCCCATACCGGTTCGATGGGCACCGATCACGCCCTGTTCGGTGCGGCCATGCGGCAGGCCGGAGCTATCACGGTCCGGTCAGGTTTGGAGATGCTGGACGTGGCGAGAGTGCTGGCCGAACAGCCCCTTCCCGGCGGAAGTCGAGCCGCCATCATCACCAACTCCGGAGGGGTGGGGGTGGAGCTGTCCGACATGCTCGGAGACGAGGGGGTGGATGTTCCGGAGCTGTCAGAGGACCTTCAGAGCCGGATAGCCGAGCGCCTTCCCCCGATCGGAGGGGCGGGCAATCCGGTGGACATGACCCCGATCTGGTCCCGCTTCGCCGAGCTCTATCCCTGGCTGACCGACACGCTGGCCCGATCCGGTGAAGTTGACGTGGTGATCCCCATCCTTCTGCAGAGGGCCGCTCTGGACGAAGCCACCCTGGTGGGTATCAGGGATACGGTGGCGACCTTACGGGCCGACGGTAATCGGGTACCGGTGGTCTGCTGTTGGGTTACCCCTCGGGAGGGACGCGACCGAGCGGATGTCCTGCAAACCGAGGGTATCCCCTGTCTGGAATGGCCGGAGAGGGTGGCGCGTGCGGTGGGCCATGCGGTGCGTTATTCGGCGATCCGATCCGAGCTTACGGCGGCACCGGCGGTCGAGCGGGCACCGACCCTCCCCTTTCCCGACGGACCCATCCCCCTCCTTGAGGCCGCCGATCTGCTGGCGGATTACGGGATCCGTACCCCTCCGAGTGAGCTTTGCCGGACCCCGGATCAAGCCGTTGAAGCGGCCGACCGGATGGATTATCAGGTGGTGATGAAGACCACCTCGCCGGAAGTAGCCCACCGTACCGAGCTGCAGGGGGTACGGATGGGCCTTGCCTCCGACGAGGAAATCCGCTCCGCCTTCTATGATCTGACCCGGCTGGGACCCGAGGTAGCGGTACAGCTTCTGGTGAAGGGGGAGGAGATGGTGGTGGGGGCGCTGCAAGATCCGGTTTTCGGGCCGGTGGTTATGGTCGGAATGGGCGGAACCTTGGTGGAGCTTATGCAGGATGTACGGTTTGCCCTTGCCCCTATAACCCACGCCGAAGCCCGGGATATGCTGGAAAGCCTGACCGGTTTCCCGATTCTCGCCGGCTACCGAGGCCGGCCGCCGGTTGACGTCTCCGGCCTGGTCGAGGTGGTAGTCCGAACCGCTCGGCTGATCGGTGAGCACCCCGAATTGGGAGAGATCGACCTGAACCCGGTCTTGGTGGGCGAAACCGGCACCGTAGCCGTGGACTGGAAGCTCTACATAGATCGCACTTTAAGATGAGCCGGCCGCAAGTGCCAACGGTCACGGCCTGGCTGGTATACGACGGGGAATGCCCGCTCTGTTCCAATTACACCCGCTTTCTGAGCCTTAAAGAGTCGGGCATAGATCTGGTGCCGGTTGACGCTCGGACGGGCGGGCCGTTGGTGGACGAGATCCGGCAACTCCCTCATAACCTGGACGAGGGGATGGTGCTGAAGTTGGACAGTCAGTTCTACATCGGCCACCAGGCCCTAGGCGTCCTGGCCCTCCTATCGGACCAGAGCAGCCTCCTCGCCAAGCTCAACCACCGACTATTCGGCTCGCCTAAGGCAGCCCGCCTGGGCTATCCGCTGCTGAGGGCGGCCCGACGGATAATCCTGGCCGTCAAGCGGATACCGCCCCTCACCTAGCTCAACTAACCGCCGATATAGCTCATTTCGACCTTCTGCAGGTCAACCGTGTCCAGGGACCGAATCTCCGAATAGCGATCATCCCGAACCTCCCAGACCTGGCGTAGAGCATCAACCACCTCTTCCTCTCCGGCACCGGAGCGCAGCATCCGGCGCAGGTCCGTACCCCCCACTGCGAACAGGCAGGTGTAGAGCACCCCCTCCGCCGAGACACGAGCCCGGGTGCAGGTCCCGCAGAAGGGTTGGGTAACCGAGGCGATGAAACCCACCTCTCCCCCACCGTCTACATATCGCCACCTCCTGGCTACTTCCCCCCGGTAGTTGGGTGCCACCGGCTCGATCGGGAAGCGGCCGTTGATAGCCTCGATGAGCTCTTGAGCCGGTACCACATCGTCCATCCTCCAGCCGTTGCTGGCCCCGACGTCCATGTATTCGATGAAGCGCAAAATGTGCCCTGTACCCCGAAAGTAGGCGGCCATATCCACGGCGTCTTGGTCGTTGACTCCCCGTTTCACCACCGCGTTGACCTTGACCGGAAGTCCGGCGGCCGAAGCAACCTCGATCCCGTCCAGTACCGCCGACACGGGGAATCCGACATCGTTCATGGCTTGGAAGGTGTCTTCGTCAAGGGAGTCAAGCGACACCGTCACCCGAGACAATCCGGCCGCGGCCAGGCCTTCCGCTTTGCGGGCCAGCAAAGACCCGTTGGTGGTTAGGGTCACCTCGCAGTCGGTTGCATCGGTGAGCATGGAAATCAGCCGCTCTATCCCCCGGCGCAGGAGGGGCTCGCCTCCGGTGAGACGGATTTTCTGTACCCCGAAGCGCTCGAATGCCCGGGAAAGGAAGACCATTTCCTCGAAGGTAAGCAGCAGGTCCCGCTGCAAAAAAACGTACTCGCGGTTGAAGATCTCCGCCGGCATGCAGTAGCGGCAGCGAAAGTTGCAGCGGTCGGTAACCGAAAGCCGAAGATCACGAACCGGACGACCTCGTGTATCCACTACCGAGGACGGTTTAATCAAACTTGTCATCAGACCACTTAAGGGTACCGCTTGAGAATAGGTAGCCCGACCTTACCGTTCGGAACGGCCTTGGTTCAGGTCGTTGACTATATCCGAGGCCTTGACGTTTAGATCCGGTAGGTCTGCGAGTAAGGGCCGGTTATCGACGCGCCGGGTAAACCGCGTCAGCTCACGGACAGCCAAGGCAGAAACCGACATACCCTCCCGGTCGGCTAGGGTCTTCAGGCGCTTCACTACTTCTTCAGGGACATTGCGAAGATGCCAGATCGTCATAACAGGCTCTATTTTAGAAAGTTCCGGTAGGGTAGAAGGGTTGGGTACCTTGAGACGGGTCCCGAACCTCGGATTAAGATAGGGCGCACCAATAATTCGGTTTTATACAAATAAGGTGGCGACCAGAAAGGGGAGGGATTTATGACGGCCAGAACGCTTACTACTTGGGATATCCGCAAGCAGGATCCCTTGAGTATCCACGATTGGGGTCCCGAGATCGACTCCATGCTGGAAGACCCCGACGACCAGCGGGTGGTGTTCAACGTCGACGAAACCGACCCCCGCCCCTTTGATGCCATCTTCCTGGGCGGAGGAGCGGCCGGGCGCTTCGGCTCCGCCTACATGCGTGCCTTGGGTGGACGCCAGCTGATCATCGACCGCTGGCCCTTCCTGGGCGGATCCTGCCCTCATAACGCCTGCGTGCCCCATCATCTTTTCAGCGAGGCCGCCGCCGAGTTGATGCTGGCCCGCACCTTCAGCGGGCAGTACTGGTTCCCCGACCTGGAGGGAAAGATCACCTCCATCAAGGAGATGGTGGACCTGTTCCGGGCCGGACGGATCGCCCCCCACGCCATCATGAACTTTCAGAGCAAGGAACAGCTCGACCTCGAATACATCCTCAACGCCCCTGGCCGGATCATCGACTCCCACACCGTCGAGGTGGCCGGGCGGGTCTTCCACGCCAACAATCTGATCCTCGCCACCGGTGCCCGACCCCGGCCTCTTGACTGCCCCGGTGCCGACCTGCACGGGGTCTACACCTACGAATCGCTGGTAGAGGATCTGGACTACGAACCCGGCGATACGGTGGTGGTGATAGGCGGTGGGAAAACGGCCGTGGAGTACGGGTGCTTTTTCCAGGCCACCGGGCGACGCACCATCTTCGTGGTTCGCTCCCAACTTTTGAAGCTACTAGAAGACGGCGAAACCCGTGACTACGTGATCACCATGATGAAAGAGCAGGGGACCGAAATCTGGGAGGACTCGCTGCTAACCGAAGTCCACAACGACGGATCGGGCAAGGTCAAAGGCGTCACCGTCTCCACTCCGAATGGAACCGAGTACGTGGAGACCGACTTCGTCTTCCACGGGCTGGGAGAGATACCCAATTCGGAGATGGCGGCCGATGCCCTCGGGGTGAAACTCAACGACGACGGAACCATTGTTGTCAACCCGCAGATGCAGACCTCGGTGCCCAACGTGTACGCCATCGGCGATCTGATCGGTACCCCGATGGAGATGTTCAAAGCCCGCAAATCGGGAATGTACGCCTCCCGCCACATCATGGGCGAAGACATCCACTACGAGTTCAACGAGTTCCCCGACTTCTTACACACCCACTACGAGGTATCCTGGTTCGGGATAGGCGAGGAGGAGGCTCGGGAACGCTACGGGGAGGTCACGATCATCAAGATGCCGCCCGACTCGGAGGATGGATGGGAGGTAGCACTTCCAGCAACCGATCGCATGATGCTCTACGCCTTCGCCAAGCCCCGCATGTCGGGTTTTCAGAAGCTGATCATCGCCTCCGAATCGCGTCGGGTGGTGGGTGCCCATCACGTCGGTGCAGGCGCGAGAGACGCCTTTCAGTATCTCTTCCAGCTCTACCGCAAGGGTCTGACCATCGACCAGCTGGCAGAGATGGACGAGCTTTTCTTGAACCCAACCCACTTCATCCAGCTCTCCCGCCTCCGGGCCGGCAACCAGAACCTGCGAGATCTGTGATACCAGACCAAAGACCCCCCTGGTACGAGCTTTCGACCACCAGCGGGGTACGTAGATCACGCACCCTTAAACCTCGGCAAAGGGGCGTGACCATGGTCATCGACACCGGGGTGGGGCTCGGCCAATGCGAGGACCTGTTGGCCATGGCCGACCGTTGGATCGACCATTGGAAGATCAGCTTCGGCACCTCGGCCCTGGTACCCAAGGAGCTGCTGACCAAAAAGCTGAACCTGATCGGGTCGGCCGGGATACTCACCTTCCCGGGCGGTACCATGTTCGAGGCGACCATCGTCCGCAGGCACTGTCGCCCCTATATGCGCAGTGCCCGGGGGATGGGCTTCACGGCGGTGGAAATATCCGAAGGGTCGATCGACCTTTCTCCCGACCGACGGCGCGGGGCTATCGAATGCGGCCTGGATCACGAGCTGACCGTGATAACCGAGGTGGGCAAGAAGGACCCTTCCGCCCAGCCTTCGCCTGAACAGCTGGCAGATCAGGCGCTTCAAGACCTGGAGTGGGGTGCGGCCTGGGTGGTAATCGAGGGGCGGGAGTCGGGTACCGGAGTAGGGGTGTATGACGAGGCGGGAGGGATTGACACAAAAGCGGTCGAGACCATTGCGGAGCGGATGGGAGACCAGGCCGACCGGCTGGTCTGGGAAGCACCCCTCAAGGATCAGCAGGCCATGCTGATCGGAAGGTTCGGGATCAACGTGGGTTTGGGCAACATCAACCCGGCCCGAATCCTGGCCTTGGAGGCGCTGCGTACCGGACTTCGCTTCGAGACCCTCCGGCCGATCGCCACCCGTCTGGCCGCCAAAGGGCAGTGGGACCCGACTACCAGGGAACCCGACCTATAGATCCGGGCTTTACCGGCCGGCCAACTCGATAAGCAGATTGCGGGTGTCGTCGGTTCCGATGCCGGTGTCGAAAGGAACCGCCCACACATCGGTTGCGCCGGCTTCGAACAGGGCTTGGATCCGTGAGCGGACGGTTTTCGAATCGCCGGTTATGACCAGATCAGCCGGTCCATCCACCCCCTCCCTGTCGAACAGACGTCGGTAGTTGACCAGGTTGCCGTACATCCCGAAGGTTTGGGCGGCGGCTGCACCGGCCCGGTCCGGATCGTCATCCACCGCCACCGGGATGCCGGCCACCACCCGGGGCGCGGGTCGTCCGGTCGATTCCGCCCCCTCGTTGACGGCGGGTACGACCACATCCTCCAGTGACTTGGGTCCGGCCAGCCAGGTGGTGACACCATCGGCCTTCTCCCCCGCCAGACGACACATAGCCTGTGCCAATCCCCCCACGATGATCGGGGGCTTCGAGGTGCCGGGTACGTTGATCGCTGCCTCTACCCGGTAATGATCCCCTGAGAAGCTCACTGAACCGGTGCCGAGCATCCCGTCCAGAACGGTCAGATAATCTCGGAGGTGTCCGATCTGACTGGAGTAGTCCAGCCCGTGCATCCCCTCGATAACCGGGCGATGGGAAACGCCTACCCCCAGCACCAACCTCCCCCCTGAAAGGGACTGGACGGTGGCGGCGGCCTGGGCTAGAGCAACCGGATGCCGAGGATAGGTGGGAACCACCCCTACCCCCAGCTCGATGGTGGAGGTGCGCAGGGCGGCCCCGGCCAGCATGGTCAGGGAGTCGATTCCTCGGCTGAAGTGGATGCACCAGGCCGATCCGAAACCGTCCTGCTCGGCGGCTACCGCCTCATCTATAACCGCCTCGGGGGATTTGAAAACCCCGATCGGCTCGCCTCCGATCAGAATCGTGATATTCATTCCGGTCTCCTCATCCAGGAGTCAACCGATGGTGGCGTTCAATAGCTTCAGCAGCCGTGACATGGTGTCACCGACGGCGGCGTGATGGTAGGAGTCGGAATCGTCATCCAAGTAGTGATGGCCTACTCCTTCATAAACAATCCATCGTCCGTGCGGGTTAAGCCCTTGGGCCTGGTCGACCTCGGCGACCGAAACCAGCTCATCGTCGGCACCGTAGAGGCCCAGCACCGGCATCGGTAACATCTCCAGGGCTTCGGCCGCCGGAAGTTGGCGGTGTCCGTCACCGGTCAGAGGGGCGTATATGACACACAGTGCCCCGACCGTCTGCTGTCTATAGGCGGCGTATACCAGGGCGAACCGTCCCCCGACATCGATTCCCACCATCCCGATCCGACCCGGGCGAGCCCAACCCGCCGGATCGGCCAGAGCGAAGGAAACCGCGTCCTCGATATCGGCCCGGGCGCGGCGGTCGCTGATTTCGTTATAGGCGGCAGCCAGATCATCGAAAGAGGCTTCCGGTCCGGGATGCCGGCCCCGGGTGAGGTCCGGTACCAACACCGCGTAGCCGTGTCGGGCCAGCCGACGGGCCATATCTTTGACAAAGGGAACAATCCCGTCCAGCGGTGGCAAAAGCACAACCAGTGGATAGTCGCCGATCCGGTCGGGGCGGGCCATGTAGCCGTTGGTGAACCCGGCACCCGAGGGCATGGCGAAGTCACGATACAGTATTTCCAGGGTTCCCTCGTGTTGCAGAACCGCCATTCGTCAAACCTCTCCCGGTCATTCCTCTAGAAGGGTACGCCCACCCATGGTAGCGAGACTTGCGGCGTGGCGGCACCCACCCCTTAAGCTATGACGGCAGGGTTGTCATTTTGATTATCTTGAGAATGATAAAAATTAGGCTGTGTCTGGCTTACTAGCCCTTTTTGCGTCAATTAAGATAGGGCGAAAGCCACAAGGGGTACTTCTCTTCTTGTGTAGGGTATACTGGCGAACGGAGCATATATGGAAATATCCACACTGGCGATCATTGGCACCCTGGTCACGATCTACATACGCCTGGCAATAGTCGGGCGAGACAACAAACGTCTTCGGGCTGAGATGCTGCACGGATTCGGCGCACTTGATAAGAAAATCGACACGCTACGAACCGAAATGAAGGCCGGCGACCAGGCACTAGCCGGCAAAATCGACGAACTGCGCACCGACATGAACAACGGCGACCAGGCACTACGCGACGAATTGAGCAAGGAGATAAAAACCGGTGACCAGGCACTACGAACCGACATGAACACCGGTAACCAGGCACTAGCCAACAAAATCGACCAACTACGAACCGACATGAACAACGGCGACCAGGCACTAGCCGGTAAAATCGACACCGTCGACAAGTCGCTCAGCGGCAAAATCGACCAACTACGAACCGACATGAACAACGGCGACCAGGCACTACGAACCGACATGATCGCCGGTGACCAGGCACTAGCCGGTAAAATCGAGACCACGAGCCAGGCACTACGCGACGAATTGAGCAGGGAGATGAACCGGGGCTTTGACATTGTGTACCAGCGGCTTGACCGGATCGAGGACAGTGTATTGGATCTCACCAGGTCCCTCGGACAGGTTGAAGGCCGAAGCGAGATGCTGTCGACTGCTTCTCATTCCCCCGCCAACCCTCATTAGTGATCCCGCCGGCCATGCCTCAACTCTGTCACCTCTCCTGCGGTCAAGGTGACCGGCCCCCGGGCGGTTGCCACTTCCAATCCCCCCTGAGGTGAAACGGTAACCGCCCGCCCCCTTCCGTCCGGCACCCAGGTGATCAGTCGGTCGAGGGTCGAACAAAGCCGCCGATATTCCTCATGTGGCCATAGATCAACAGGTCGGGAAACCATCTCCAGTAGCTCACCGGCCCAACTTCTCCCTAGTTCGACGGCTGCCTCGACACCCGGGTCTTCGTCAAAGATCGCTCCCCATCCGCAGGGAGGGTCGGGCCAGTAAAGGTTGGCACCCCATCCCGTGATAACCCTTCCCCCGCCCGCCTCCGTCAGGATGCCACCCAGCTTCTCGTCCCCACGCATCAGATCGTTGGGCCATTTCAAGGTCAAACCGTCCGGGTGATAGCGCAATGCCCTGACCGCAGCCACCCCGGACACCAACGTAATTAGAGGCCATCTCGAGGTGGGCCAGATGGGACGAAAACCTAAGGAGGCAGCCACCGCCCGAGGCGCGTTCGCCCAGTCGGCACCGGATCGTCCCCTTCCCCGGGTTTGGGACCGAGCCACCACCAAAAGCGGTGCCGAACCCAATCGTTTCGCCACCTCATCCTGGGTGGAAGTGGTTTCGTCCAAAACCACGGTCTCAAAATTTGTATCCATCCCGCATCCCCGAGGGTCTAAACAGAGTTCGGAACAAAGGCCGATTGATGAGTCGCGTCCTCGTTACCGGTGAAAAATAGTAGTTGCCGTGCTTACCGGCCTAACCTTGAATACCTCCCCGCGGAGGTGTAAGGCAGGGAAGAGAATCCCGACACCGTAAATTAGGAACCAATCAAAAAAAGAGAACCAAAATCTTGGGAACCGAACAACGTATCGAACAACTCCGAGAGCTCCGTAGCCAGGCCGAAGGGGCCGGGTCGCAACGCGATCTGGACCGTCAACGAGAAAAAGGCAAGCTAACCGCCCGCGAGAGGATCGCCCTACTGCTCGACCAGGGCAGCTTCCAAGAAATAGACATCTTCGTGCGTCATCAGTCACGTGGTTTCGGACTGGAAGACCGGCGCCCTCTCGGTGACGCGGTGGTCACGGGCTACGGAACCGTCAACGGTCGGACCGTGTTTGTGTTCGCCGAGGACTTCACCGTATTCGGCGGCAGCCTGGGTAAGGCGGTAGCCGACAAAATCACCAAGGTGATGGACATGGCCATGAAGGTCGGAGCACCCCTGGTGGGATTGAAAGATTCGGGCGGTGCACGCATTCAAGAAGGAGTACAGTCACTGGACGGATACGGCCGAATCTTCTACCGCAACGTGATGGCTTCCGGCGTCATCCCCCAGATTTCGGTGATTATGGGGCCCTGTGCAGGAGGGGCCGTCTACTCCCCCGCCATCACCGATTTCGTGTATCAGGTGGAAGGCACCAGCCATATGTTCATCACCGGACCCGACGTGATCAAAGCAGTTACCGGTGAGGAGGTCACCTTCGAGGATCTGGGCGGTGCCGGAACGCACGCCTCCACTTCGGGCGTCACCCATTTCGTATCCACCTCCGGTACCGACGCCTTGGAAGACGTTCGCTACCTGTTGTCCTTCCTGCCCCAGAACAACCTTACACCGCCCCCCTATTTCCCACCGGAGGATTCACCCGACCGGACCGAGGATCGGCTGGACACGATTATCCCCGACTCGCCCAACCAGCCCTACGACATGGTCGAAATCATCGAGTCCGTCCTTGATGACGGGGAGTTCTACCAGGTGCACGAGCATTGGGCCCAAAACATCGTGGTGGGTTTCGCCCGACTGAACGGCCATTCGATCGGCATCGTGGCCAACCAACCCATCCACCTGGCCGGTACCTTGGATATGGAGGCCTCGCAGAAAGCGGCCCGGTTTGTCAGGCTGTGCGACGCCTTCAACATTCCGCTGCTCACCTTCGTGGATGTCCCAGGGTTTCTCCCCGGAGTGGAACAGGAGCATGGAGGAATAATCCGCCACGGTGCCAAACTGCTCTACGCCTACTGCGAGGCTACGGTCCCTCGGGTGACCGTCATGACCCGCAAGGCCTATGGGGGTGCCTACCTGGTAATGAACGCCCGCGGGGTGGGTGCCGACCTGGTCTACGCCTGGCCCTCGGCCGAGATCGCGGTGATGGGTGCCCAGGGCGCGGTCAACATCATCCACCGCAAAGAAATCGCCACGGCAGCCGACCCTGACGCAAGGCGAACCCATCTGGTCGATGAATACGAGCGCCGGTTCGCCAACCCCTATATCGCTTCCGAGCTGGGCTTGGTCGATAACGTCATCGAACCCCGCCGGACCCGGGTACTTCTTATCAAGGCTTTCGACATGTTACGCGACAAACGCGGCTCACTGCCGCCCAAAAAGCACGGCAACATCCCGCTTTAAGAGGGTGCTGAAAAATGTCCAGTTGGCTCGCTACCAAGAAGCGTAAACCCCGGTTAGATGGAATTGTGGGCCAAGCCTCTCCATCTTTTTCAGCACCCTCTTAGGAAGGTGCAGGTGTCGAGGCCGAGCCTGAGCATTAGCTCTCTTCTGGTGGCCAACCGGGGGGAGATAGCGGTGAGGGTGATTCGGACCGCCGCCGACCTGGGCCTGCGAACCATCGCGGTCTACTCGGAGTTGGATCGCGACGCCCTGCATGTGGAGCTGGCGGACGAGGCCTGGAACATCGGCCGGCCGGCTGCCTCCGAGTCCTACCTGAACGGAACCCGGCTGATCGAGGTAGCCCGAAAAGCCGGTGCCGATGCCGTTCACCCCGGCTACGGTTTCCTGGCCGAAAACGCCGGCTTCGCCCGGATGGTCCAGGATGCGGGCATGGTCTGGGTAGGTCCCCCGGCCTCGGCCATTGAGCTAATGGGCGACAAGATACTCTCCCGTCAGGCCGCTCGATCGGCGGGCGTAGAACCCGTGCCCGGCACCACCGAAGCGATCGAGACCTTCAAGGAGGCTGCCCCGATCGCCTCCAAAATCGGATATCCGATCGCCGTCAAAGCTGCCCACGGCGGAGGTGGTAAAGGCCTGCGAATAGCCGCCAACCGCAAAGAGTTATCCGAAGCCATCGAGGGCGCTCGGCGGGAAGCGGAAGCATATTTCGGAAACCCGGTGGTCTACCTGGAATCCTATCTCGACCGGGCCCGCCACATCGAAGCCCAGATACTGGTAGATCAGCACGGCAACGCCCGCTTCCTGGGCGAGCGAGACTGCTCGGTGCAGCGGCGACACCAGAAGCTGATCGAAGAGGCACCCTCCACGCTGTTCTCCCCGGATCAGAGGGCAGCCTTGGGCGAGGCGGCTCTGGCTATCGCCGAGAGCTGCGGATACGTCAACGCCGGCACCGTCGAATTCCTGGTCCGGCCCGACGGAACCTTCTACTTCCTGGAGATGAACACCCGCCTCCAGGTCGAGCATACGGTGACCGAGATGGTGACCGGATTGGATTTGGTGACCGAGCAGCTGGCCATTGCCGACGGTCACCCCCTCTCTTTCGACCAGGTGGAGGTGGTTGGCCATGCCTTGGAGCTGCGCATCAACGCCGAAGACCCGGCGGCGAATTTCCGTCCTTCTCCCGGTACGGTTACCGAGTATCGGGAGCCTGGCGGTCCAGGGGTTCGAGTGGACTCCTGGATCACACCCGGCACTTCGATCAGCCAGTTCTACGACAACCTCCTGGCCAAGCTGGTGGTGTGGGGCCGGACCCGTGAGGAGGCCATCGCCCGGGCGAAGCGAGCCCTGAACGAATATCGGGTGGCCGGGATTGCCACCACCATTCCCGCCCATCGCGCGGTTCTTTCCCATCCCGTTTTCATCAGAGGAGAGGCCCACACCAGATTTGTGGAACAAGAGCTGATGCTTGACCCGGAGCCGTTCGACCGAGGCCATGCCCAAGCCACGGAAGAACCGGGCCCGGGCCAGGAAATGACCTTGGAGGTGGACGGACGCAAATTTGATGTGATCTTCTGGCCTCCGTCGGTTTCCACCCCCACCAAGGATCGACCCACCCGGCGGCCACCCCGCCGCGGAGCCGCCCGGGGACCTATCGCCTCCGAGCCCGGCATCGTGCTTTCACCCATGCAGGGAACCATCGTCAAGGTTTCGGCCCAGGCCGGCGATCGGGTGGAGGTCGACCAACAACTCTGTGTGCTAGAGGCGATGAAAATGGAAAACGAGATTCGCAGCCCCATCAACGGAGAGCTGGTGGAATTGAAGGTTCAGCCCGGCGACACCGTCCGCACCAACGAGGTTATAGCTATAGTACGCTAGGAGGGTGCTGCAAAATATCCCCGTTGGCCCGCTGACAGGAACGAAATCCCTGCTAGAAGAAGCCAAGGGGCCAACCCATCCCCGTTTTTCAGCACCCTCCTAGGTTTCTCTAGCTGGAGGCGTCGACTATCGACTCCGACAGGGTGGGGTGAACCATAAGGGTCTCCACCAAGGTGTTGACCTTCACCTGGGCTTGGGTGGCCAAGGCCAGGATTCCGATCAGCTCCGACGCCCGATGCCCCACAATGGTCCCACCCAGCACCACCCGGGTGGCGGGATCGGAAACCACTTTGGCAAACCCTTGGGTGTTGCCATGGATGATGCTTCGGGGGTTGGCGGCGAACGGGACCTTGGTTATCCGCACCTTGCGGCCCTCGGCAGCGGCGTCGGCCTCTTCCAGCCCCACCGATGCTATCTCCGGTTCGGTGAATATAGCCTGCGCCACCTTGGAATAGTCCAAAGCCGTTTCGGGGCGGCCGGTCATATGTCGGGCCAGCTTGCGCCCTTGTGCTATCGCTACCGAGGAAAGCAGCATTTGACCGGTTACGTCTCCGGCGGCGTAGATGTGGGGGGCGGTGGTGCGTTGGAACTCGTCCACAACCACGAACCCGCCGTCGGTTTCCACTCCGGCCTTCTCCAACCCAAGACCTTCGGAAAGAGGTACCGCCCCCACCGCCAGCAGGGCGTGGGTACCGTCCACTATCCGACCATCATCGGTGTGCACCCTGACGCCGTTACCGTTCCGGTCGATCCCCACCGCCCGAGTACCTTTAAGCAACGACACTCCCCTGGCCAGGAAATCTTCTTCAAGAGCGGACGCCACTTCGGAGTCCCGATGCGGGAGCACATGTTGGCGGCTCACCAACAACGTCACCCTGGAACCCAGGCTCTCGAAGATGTGCACCATCTCCACCCCGGTGACCCCCGACCCGATAACCACCAGATGCTCAGGAGGAGAAGGCAGATGATAGACGTGGCGGGTGGTGAAAACCCTTTCGCCGTCCACTTCCGCCCAATCCGGCACCCAAGGCCTGGAGCCGGTGGATATCAGGGCCTTGTCGAACTCGATCTCCACCTCTCGACCGTTAAGCGAGGCCACCGCCCTATTAGGGCCGGTAAACCGTCCTCTTCCCGCCAAGATGTTGATGCCCTGGCTTCCCAACAGCTCGGTTTCTTTTCTGGAAAGCCGATCCGTAATCATGTCGATACGTTCGGACAGTTTCTTAAGCCGGACGCCGGGAAAGCTGATCTCGGCTATACCCAGATCATGAGCGTTACGGATAGCCTGCATTCTTATAGAGGTAGCCACCATGGCCTTGGACGGGATACAGTCCCTAAGATGGGCGGCACCCCCCAAAACCTGTTCCTCTACCAAGGTCACCTCTGCTCCCAGGGCAGCCGCGCTGCTGGATGCGGTGGTTCCGGCCGGCCCTCCTCCTATGACCAGGAACCGAATCGGGGAGACTTCCGAGGTAGCCATACGATTTTATAGGGTGCGATAGGTTCCGAACACCCGACGGAGGGCATCCGAAACCTCTCCAAGGGTGGCACCGGCGGCCAAAGATTCTTTCATCGGATACATAATATTGCCATCTCCTCGGGCTTCTTGAACCATTTTCTCCAAACTCCTGACCACCTCCCCTTCCTCCCGACCCTGACGCCATTCCACCACCCGCTCCCGCTGACCGGATTCGAGAGTCGGATCTACCTTCCAGGGTTGAATCGGGGACTCCTCCTCATCTACGTATCGGTTCACCCCGACCACCGTTTGCTCGCCCCTTTCTATCCGCATTGAGGCTCGATAGGCGGCTTCTTCGATCTCCCTTTGGGGAAACTCCGCCTCTATAGCAGCCACCGCCCCACCCAACCGATCGATCCGGTCAATCAACCGTCCGGCCGCCTCTTCCAGCCGGTCGGTCAGGCTTTCCACATAGTAGGAACCGGCCAGAGGATCCACCGTGTCGGCCAATCCGGACTCCTCCGCCAGGATCTGCTGGGTGCGGAGAGCAATGGTGGCGGAGTGTTCCGTAGGTAGGCCGAGGGCTTCGTCATAGGCGTTGGTGTGCAGCGACTGGGTTCCTCCCAGCGTGGCGGCCAAGGCCTGCACCGTGGTACGGACAATGTTGTTCTCCGGCTGCCGGGCTACCAGGGTGGATCCGGCGGTCTGGGTGTGGAAGCGCATCCGTTGGGAGGTGGGGCTATGGGTGGCGAAACGATCTCTCATGGCGTATGCCCACATCCTCCGGGCAGCTCGGAACTTGGCTACCTCCTCGAACAGGTGATTGTGGGAGTTCCAGAAAAAGGACAGACGAGGAGCAAACTCCTCCACATCCAGACCCGCATCCAGGGCGGCCTCCACATAGGCGATGCCGTTGGCGATGGTAAAGGCCAGCTCCTGCGCGGCGGTGGCACCGGCCTCCCGGATGTGATACCCGCTGATGGAAATGGTATTCCAACCGGGAAGCTCTCGACCACAGTATGCGAACAGATCGGTTACCAGGCGCATGGACGGCTTAGGCGGGTAGATGTAGGTACCTCGGGCGATGTACTCTTTCAGGATGTCGTTCTGGACGGTTCCTCTGATCCGATCCGACTGAACCTCCTGCTCCTCGGCGACCAGCTGATAAAGAAGAAGCAGGATCGGGGCGGTGGCGTTGATGGTCATGGACGTGGAAACCTCGCCGAGCGGCAACCCATCCAGCAGGGTCCGCATATCCGCCAGACTGTCGATGGCCACCCCCACCTTGCCCACCTCTCCCAAGGCCCGCGGAGAATCCGAGTCGATCCCCATCTGGGTGGGAAGATCGAAGGCGACCGACAATCCGGTCTGGCCGGCGGCGAGCAAAGCCTTGAAACGCCGATTGGTTTCCCGGGCGGTACCGAAACCGGCATATTGGCGGATCGTCCAGGGCCGACCCCGATACATAGTCGAATAAGGTCCCCGGGTGAATGGAAAACCGCCCGCCTCGCCTAGCTCACCATGGGGCTCCGGGCCATAGCTGACCTTGATGTCCAGGTCGCTGGAGGTGGCCCGCGGCGCAGGTACCGAAGATTGGGGCGATGTCATAGGTATCCTGACTAACCGATGAACCGGTATCCTACCCTCCCCTTGACGCCTTGACCGAGACCAGCATCCACGACATTGAACGAGGAGAGCTGAAACGCCGCTGGTCTTTGGCGCTGGTGCTGAGCATGGCCATCGCACTGATCATCGCCACCTGGGTAGGGCTGTTCGGCTTTCTTGGGGCCAACGCCGCCTACGCCGTTTTTGATCGTCTGGTAGAAAGGTGGCTACCCCAGATCGAGACCGACGCCACCTTATGGGATCTGCCCGATCTGTCGCTGGTGTCGCGGGTCTATACCGAGGACGGTACCCTCCTGGCCGAGCTGCACGCCGGTCGGGTCTCCGAACCGGCCCGTTTCTACGAGGCACCCAACCATCTGATCGACGCCATCCTCGCTGCAGAGGATGGGGACTATTTCGAGCATCACGGGGTGGATTTCCTGGCCATCGCCAGTGCGGTGCGCGATCACATCACCGGAGCGGACCAACGGGGTGGATCCACCATTACCCAGCAGGTGGTCAAGAACAACATCGTGGGTGACGAACAGACCATCCAACGCAAGATTTTGGAGGCGTTGTACGCGGTAAAGCTGGAACAACAGTACACCAAGCAGGAGATACTGGAGTTCTACATGAACTCGATCTACTTCGGATGGTCGGCCTACGGGGTGGGGGCGGCCGCTTTGGAGTACTTCAACAAGGATCTGGCCGACCTGACCATCGCCGAGTCCGCCACCCTGGCGGTGACCATCCGCAATCCCACCCTTTACGATCCTCGCCGCCAACCGGAACGAGCCGAAGAGCGCCGCAACGATGTCATCGATGCCATGTCCGCCTCGGGCTTTATTACCTACGAGGAAGCCGCCCAAGCCAAAGAGGAGCCGTTCTTTATCCAGCCGCCCTCGCAGTTCGAAAGTCCGGCAGAGCATGTGGTGGCGGAGGTTCGCCGTCAGATCCTCAACGATCCCGAATTCTCCTTCCTGGGCCTCACCAATGAGGAGAGACGGCGCTCCCTGTTCGGATGTCCCGCCCATGAGGAAGACTGCGAAGGCGGGGGCGGACTGAAGGTTTATGTAACGGTGGACCTGGAGGTTCAGGAGGCCGCCAACCGTATTCTGCGGTCCTGGCTTCCGGTTCCCGGCGAGGAAACCATCGACGAGCGCGGCGCGCCTACCGGGGCGATAGCCATGGTGGAAAACCACACCGGAGCGGTTCTGGCCATGTCTTCTGGACTTCCGTTCGAGCAGGAGCAGTTCGACCTGGCCATACAAGGGCGGAGGAACCCGGGATCGGCCTTCAAGCCCTTCGTGCTGGTTTCCTACCTGGAGGCGGGAGGAAGCCTCCAGTCATACTGGGACGCCCGCAGCCCTCGGGAAATCGAATGCGAAGACCCATGCGGACCAGATGGCAGCTACATCTGGACGGTTCGGAACGCCGGATCGGTTGACCCGTTGATGACCGTGGCCCAGGCTACCGAGCGGTCGGTCAACACCGTCTACGCCCAGCTTTCGGTGCTGGTAGGACCCAATGCGGTCATCAACACGGCCCGGCGGATGGGAATCACCTCGGACCTGGAGGAGGTTTATTCCCTGGCCTTGGGGACCGGCGCGGTCAGCCCCTTGGAAATGGCCTCCGCCTACAGCACCTTCGCTACCAACGGTGTCCACGCCCGGCCCTACCTCATCTCCCGAATAACGGCCGACGACGGAACCGTGCTCTATAGGCGGCAGGTGGAAACCGTCCAGGCTATCGACCCGGTGCTGGCGGCGGCCGTGCGCCGACCTATGGAACGGGTGGTCTGCTGCGGGACGGCGCGGCGGGCGGTTATAGAAGGTATCCCCCAAGCCGGCAAAACCGGCACCCACCAGGCCTATCGGGATGCCTGGTTCGTGGGATATGTCCCCAACTTCACCACTGCGGTCTGGGTGGGATATCCGGACGAACAGACCGCCCTGGAGGACGTGGTGATCAACGGCGAAACCTACACCAGGGTGTTCGGCGGCTCCGTTCCGGCACCGATCTGGAAGGAGTTCATGGAGGTGGTACTCGCCAAATATCCGGTGGGAGAGTTTCCGAGCAGCCTGGGGATCGGCCACTACAACACCCTCCCCTTCGCCATAGTCCCCGACCTGACCGACCTGTCCGAAGCGGAAGCAGAGGAGGCGATTTTCGATTCCCATCTCCTGCCGGTTTTTGAGGAGGTGGCATCCCCGCTCCCGGAGGGAACCCTTTTGGAGTTTGAACCGGAGGCGGGGCTGGAGGTGGACCAGGGCTCTACCGTAACGGTGCAGGTGTCAAGCGGATTAAAGACCCTGATCATTCCCTCCTTGGGCGGGCTCGGCCTGGAGGAGGCCTTGGAGGCCTTACAAGCCGCTCAGGAAGAGGCCGGAACCACCATTTCCGTCGAAACCATCTATCAGCAGACCGATGACCCGGATCTGGTTGATCGGGTTCTGGTCACGGTGCCCCCCAGCGGAGGAACGATCGTGACCGGACAGTCTTTAACCCTGGTGATCGGCAGCTAAATCCCCTTGAAGCCTTCCTGTGTCGGGAGATTTCTATCTAAACGCGAAAAAATCCTTTAGAACGCTAAAAACTCCCCTTGAAATCCTAGAAATCTCATGGCACGTTAGGGTCATGCGGTTCGCTGCGCCCGGCTCTTTCCGTCAAGACGAAAGTCCTCCCGTCGCCACGGATATCGCGCCTTGGTCGGGCGTAGCGGTCCGCATTTCGGCTCAAAAGCGGACCATGATCACCCCTCGGATCTGGCCCGAACACCTGCCCTACGGCATTTCGCCCTCTCATCCTTATGTACTCACCTACTGGACGGCGGCACTGGGAAGCCCCACCTTGGCCGAGCTGTTGCGTCTTATCGTCGCCGCCAAGCGGGGCCGGGAGGTACTCCATCCGATGCATCTATCGGTTCTCTGCGAGGAAGGTTTGGTCCATTTTTTTGATCGCTCGATTTGGGTTCGCCCGCTTCTTCCCCCACTGGGTAGACGCCAAATCAGCCGCCTGGATCCTCGGCTTCAACAGAGGCACCCCTATGATCTTCGTTGGGCCTACCGCCCTCTTATCACCGAATCGCCGAATACCACCGGTGCAGTTGCCTGGGAGGAGAACACACCCACCCACTAGCATCCCCCCGAGGATGTCTGCTGATCTGATCGAACAAGCGGCCCGCCTCCTCCGACCCTCGAAACGGCTGTTGGTAGTGACCGGTGCCGGAATCTCCACCGAATCCGGGATTCCCGATTTCCGTGGTCCTGACGGACTATGGAAAAACGTGGATCCGGATGACTTTTCCTTCGAGCGCTACCTGGAATCGAGCGAGGTACGGCACCGAAGCTGGACCCGATGGTCTACCTCACCCCTTCGGCAGGCAAAACCCAACCAAGGGCATCTGGCTATATGCGAGCTGGCTCAACGCCGAAAGTTGATCGGCTGCGTGACCCAGAACATCGACGGACTCCACCGAGCTGCCGGCCTCTCCGATGAACTGCTGGTGGAAGTGCATGGCAACGTATGGAAAACCCGTTGCCTGATCTGCGAATCCGAATGGCCCACCGCAACCGTGTTCGAACGGGTAGACCAAGGCGAGCACGATCCTCATTGTCCACACTGCGGAGGGATTATCAAGCTGACGGTGATCTCGTTCGGTCAGGAAATGCCCGCCGATGAACTAAGCCGGGGCTACGCCATGGCCCGGCAAGCCGACGCGGTGCTGGCGATTGGAACCACCCTTTCCGTCTGGCCGGCCGCCGACATACCCTTGACCGCTGCCCGCCGAGGCGCTTCCTTGGTGATCGTAAACCAGGGAGAAACCGACTTCGACCCGATAGCCGACCTCAAACTGGACACCCCCTCCGGACCCACCCTGACCCGTCTGGTGACCCTGATTTAAAGGTTTTTGAGCGTTCTCAATAAAGGGGGCCGCGCCTCGGGACAGTAAACTTTGGTCGGGAGGGCGATGAACTTGAGAAACGGAAACATAGGCTTCGGCTTGGTCGGGATCGGTATGTCGGGCGGCTTCATGGCCAAGGAGCTCAACTATGTGGAAGGGGCCGAGTTGGTGGGGGTTTGCAGCCGGAACGAAACCGAGGTCCGGCGATTCGCCCGGACCCACCAGGCCAAACACTGGTTCACCGACTATAGGCACCTGGCGGAGCACGACGATGTCGATGTGGTGATCGTGTCGGCACCCACCGGCCTCCATGCCGAGATGACGATCGCCGCCTCGAATGCCGGAAAACACGCCTTGGTGGAAAAGCCCCTGGAAACCACCTTGGAGAGGGCGGATGAAATGATCGCTGTCTGCCGGTCGAACCAGACCAAGCTGGGAGTGGTTTTTCAGATGAGGTTTGGGGTGGTGGCCCGAACCCTCAAGGAAGCGGTCGAGTCGGGGCGTCTGGGGCGGGTGTTTTTGAGCGATGCAGTGGACAAATCCAGCCGGTCGACCGCCTACTATTCCTCCGCAGCCTGGCGGGGAACCAAGGCTCTGGAGGGCGGAGGGTGTCTGATGACCCAGTCCATCCATATCATCGATCTTTTGCAGTATCTGATGGGGCCGGCGCGATCGGTAATGGGACGGGTGGCCACCCGGTACCACAACATCGAGGTAGAAGACACCGCCACCGCAGTGATTACTTTCACCAACGGCGCAATGGGGATAATCGAAAGCACCTCCTCGGTACGCACCGCTCTCAAATCCCGTATCGAACTACACGGGGAACTCGGTACCGTGGTCGCCAACGCCCAATACGACCAGTTCCTTTTATGGGATATCAAGGGTGATGAGGGCCGGGTGGAGGTGGCACCGAATCTTGAGTTTACCGACATCGACGACCCTTGGGCCTACCCCCAGACCCGCCATCGGGTTCAACTCCAGGATATGGTCGACGCCATCCGCGAGGATCGGGATCCGGTGCTCACCGGCGAGGACGCCCGGGTGTCTTTGGCCATAATCTCCGCTATATACGACTCCTCCCGCCTGGGCAAGGAAGTGTTTTTGGATTCATACCGGCCGAAACCTCCGATTGTCTGAGCCCAAAGGTCTAAAGACGGCCAAAGTCGGGTAGCCTCAGAGGATATGGCTGCTACCTATATGGACCTCATCGTCGAGGCCCGAAGCCGGATCCAGGAAATCACCGCCCAACAGCTGGCAACTCACGATCCATCGCAGGTGCTCCTGATCGACGTTCGAGAAGGGCCGGAATGGAACCAGGGGAAGATTCCCACCGCCAGACATATTCCCAGAGGAGTGCTGGAAGGCAACATCCATCAGGTTGTCTCCCCCACCGCAGAAAACCCGGTGGTGCTCTACTGCGCTTCGGGGATGCGCTCCGCCCTGGCGGCGGTAACCCTCCAAAACATGGGATACCGCTCGGTGTACTCCCTGGCGGGAGGTTTCCAGGCCTGGAAAACCCAAGGAGGCCTATGGGAGCTACCCCAGGGCTTACCCGACCGACTCCAGGAACGCTACGACCGCCATATCCGGCTGCCGGAGGTGGGTGAGGCCGGCCAAAGAAAGCTGCTGGCCTCCCAGGTCCTAATAGTGGGTGCCGGAGGTCTGGGCTCCCCCGCTTCCCTGTATCTGGCTGCGGCCGGGGTGGGAAGGCTGGGCTTGGTAGATCACGACCAGGTGGATGTCAGCAACCTGCAACGCCAGGTGATCCACAGCACCAGAACAATCGGGAACGCCAAGGTGGAATCGGCCCGCGACACCATCCGAGCCCTTAACCCGGATGTGACCGTCACCACCTACGACCTCCGACTTACCGCTCGGAATGGGCCGGAAATAGTGGAAGGATACGACCTGATCGTGGACGGTGCCGACAACTTCCCCACCCGGTATCTGGTCAACGATCTTTCCGTCCGATATGGGATTCCGGTAGTCCACGGATCGGTCTTCCGCTTTGAAGGACAGGTCTCCTTGTTCGATCCGAAAAATGGGCCTTGTTACCGGTGTCTCTTCCCGGAACCTCCCGCACCGGAGCTGGCACCCAACTGCGAAGAGGCAGGCGTCCTAGGCGTGCTTCCAGGGATAGTCGGCACCCTGCAAGCAGCCGAGGCCATCAAATGGCTGGTCGGGATCGGAGAAAATCTGGTAGGCCGGTTGCTCACCCTCGACACCTTGACCCAACAGTTTCGTACCCTGCGGTTCGGCAAGAACCCGGCCTGCCCGTGTTGCAGCGATCCGTCAAAGCCTCCGCCCATCGTCGACTATGACGAAACCTGCACGGCTACCGGCTAGAGGGTAAATCTGAGAACATTAGATATCCGGGCGGCTTGGTATACTTTTCCCAGTCCAATTGGGTGCCCGGGGGCATGAACCGCATCAGTCGGGTGGGCCCCGTAAACTCAAGATGGGTCTGCGTCGCGGGGACACCAGATTTGCCCCATCATACAGCATGAACAAAAATAAAGGGAGAATAATAGATGTTAGAAATGTTTAAGAGCCTTTGGGTGTCCGACGGCGAGGTTGTCGGGTTGGATGGGTCGGCAACCCTGACCGGTTTGCGGCGGCGGGTTCGGTGGGTTTGGTTGGTCGGTTTTGTCGGGCTGCTGGTGGTGGTTTCGGTTGCTTCTACTGCTTTGGCTACTGACGAGGAGGGCAGCGGCTCGTCCCAGGCGGTGGCCGATTCGACGGTGGTGGTCGTAAAGCCCGGTGACACCCTGCGGACGATCGCCATGGAGCACCTGGGTGATGAGAACCGCTGGCCGGAAATCTACGACATCAATCAGGGCGTGGTCCAAGCCGACGGTAGGGCATTGTCCGACCCGGACCTCATTCATATCGGGTGGGTGCTCCAGATCGGAGAAGCCGCCCCAGGCCCGGAAGTTGCGGAATCAGAAAGTCAGTCCGAACTCCTGGCCCGGTTACGCGCCAACGCCGAGGGCTTTGAGTATGCCGTAGGAACATCGGGTGGGGCACTGACGATGTCTACGGTTTCCGAGCCGCTCACGTTCAACTTCGCCCTGGCCAATGACACCGGCTCGACAGAATTGCTCGGGCACCTTTTCGAGGGCCTCACCGAAATCTCTTGGCTAACCAACCAGGTAGAACCCGGATTGGCCGAGACCTGGGAACATTCGGATGACGGCCTGACATGGACCTTCCACCTTCGTACCGACGTAACCTGGCATGACGGAGAACCCTTCACCGCCCAGGACGTTGACTTCACCTTCAACCGCATCATTTACAACGACGATATCCCGGCCGGCGAGAGGTCCGTGTTCACATTCAGGCACTTCGACGAAGAGTCCGGCATGTGGCAAGAGTCGAGGATGACCGTCAAAGCGCTGGACTCACACACTGTCGAGTTCGTTCTTCCCGCACCTTTCGCACCTTTCCTCCGGTCCATGGGCACACCTATCTACCCGATGCACATACTTGAGGCAAATGTTGAAGACGGCAGCTTCTCCTCAACGTGGGATATCGACACCGACCCGGCGGAGGTCATCGGGACCGGCCCCTTCTTCATCGAGGAATATCAACCCGGCGAGCGAATTGTGCTCAAGCGCAACCCGAACTACTGGATGAAAGACGAAGCCGGGAACAGCCTTCCATACCTCGATCAAATCGTGCACCTCATCGTTCCGGACCTCGAAAGCGAGCTGGCCGGCTTCCTGTCCGAAGAGTCGGACGTGCACTATGTATCCGGTGAGGAGTTTGCCCAACTCGAGCCGCTCCAGGAGAGACAGAACTTCACGATCCACCGGCGTGGGCCCAACTTCGGCTCTTCGTTCCTGGTATTCAATATAAACCCCGGTACGAATCCGGACACCGGCGATCCCTACGTCGCACCCCAAGCGCTGGAATGGTTCGGTAACAAGCAGTTCCGCCAAGCGGTCGCTCACAGCATCGACAAGGGCACGATCGTCGATCAAATACAGCATGGCCTGGCCTATGAGCAATGGTCATCTATAAGCCCGGCTGCGGGTGACTTCCACAACCCGGATGTCCGCCGGTATGAGTACGACGTCGCCAAGGCCAACCAGATCCTCGACAGCATCGGTTGGGTAGATACCGACGGCGACGGCATAAGGGAGGACGGCGACGGCAACGAG
>VXMP01000004.1 GCA_009841075.1 Acidimicrobiia bacterium
GTGGATTAGGGTGGCCAGCTGGGATCGGCTGGTGAATTCGTCGGGGCAAAATCGCAGGTCGGGCCGGGGTGAGCATCCTTTGATGATGCCCACCAAATAGAGAGTTTCGATCGCCGCCGCATTAGGGCTGTTCGGATCTACGTCTTTGAACAGGCCTTGGGGAGGGCCCAAATCCATCTTTAGCGCCCGGGCCAGTAAGCCAGCCATCTGGGCACGGGGTATTTTCTCTTCGGAACAGACGCTCTGGTCTTCGGGGGTGCAGGGTGGCGATATTTCCAGGGTGGCCAAACGCTCCGTATAGGGTGCCCACCACTCGTTTTCCGGCCCCTCCTCGAACTCTGAAACCGGTTTGTCTGGGCTTGTTGCTCCGTCTAAGAGACGAACCAGCCACACCGCCATCACCCAATGCTCCACCGGCTCGGAGCCGCAGAACCCGTCCTCACATTCGGTGCCCTCGATTACCCCGTTGGCCTGTAGTCGCCGAATCCCTTCGTAATGTACCCCTTCGTCCTCCACATCGATATATTCAGGTAGCTCCTCTGGTGAAGGGAGCGGAGGAGGAGTCGGCTTGGGAGGGGGAGCAACGTCGTTATCCCTTACTGTCACCCGGGCCGCCCCTCCGGTGGCAGATACCTCATATCCGGTGCGGGAAACCAAACGTAATCTGACCCAACCGCTGGGTTCGTCCCGGCTGTCGTTAACGGTTTCCACCCGCACCTGAACCGGACTCCCGTTGAACCGTATCGACCCGTTCCCCTCGTCAGAAGATCGCACGAAACCGCCCGACTCCGACACCGTGTAGTACACCCGAATCGGCGCATCCGGGAAACCTTCACCGGTGATGGTGAACACCGCCACCCCACCTTCGGTCACGGGATCACCCGCCGACACCCACACCACCAAATCAGCCAACGGGGGTGGCGGTGGGTCATTGTCCGAAACTCTTACCGATACCAAACCGGTCACCTCCGTATAGCCGCCCCCCGATGCCGAGTGCGACAATGACACCGAATCGTCAGCAGTGTCAACATCTTCACCGGCATTAACCGTGACCGCCAGCGCCGTTTCCCAATCAGACACCGGAAACACAAGAGTCTCAGGACTAACCGACACATCACCATCACCTGAAATACTGATCGTCACAGTATCCGAAGGTTCGGTAGCCAACCCCACCATATAGCTGCTGCTCCCACCCTCAGCCACGGTCAAGGAGGATGGTGTAAATGCCAAACCGGGGGTGGGTGGAGGTAGGGTGCTGTCGTCGTCTTGGATGGCGGCGGTTGCCGAACCGGAACCGGACGCAATCGTGTAGTTACCGGCAGAGGTTCGTAGCGTGACTGTTATGTTTCCGTCTGGTTCGTCTGTGTTGTCTTCCACGGTGGATACGGTATAGGAAGCGGTCGTGGAGCCGGCGGTTAGTGTTACCTGTTGGTCGCCTTCATCGCCAGAAGCTATAAAGTCTGAGCCTGCTACGTCTGTTACTGTTAGCAGCACAGTCAAGTCCGCTGTGGGGGCTTTGTCGGCCGTAACGGTGAACACTGCGTTTCCGCCTTCGGTTACCGCCGCTATCGGACCTGAGATGCTTAACGCCGGCACATCTTCTTCCTCATCATCGTCGTCATCTTCGACTGTCACGGTTACCGAGCCCGTAACGCTGCCATAGCCGCCGCCGGATGCCGAATGGGATATGGTTGCAGTGTCGTTTACGCTGTCGGGGTCTTGGCCGGCGGTAACTGTTACGGTCTGATTGGTGTTCCAGGGGTTGGTGCTACCGGATGGGTTGAAGATCAAACTGGGCGGGCTAACCGAAACATCACCCCCATCGCTGATCGTTACGGTCACAGCACCGGAAGGTTCGGTAGCCAACCTGACCGTATATTCGGCTGTATCGCCCTCGGTTACTATTAAGGATGATGGGGTGAATACCAAATTGGGGGTTGGTGGAGGTTGGGTGTTGTCGTCGTCTTGGATGGCGGCGGTTGCTGAACCGGATCCGGACGCAATCGTGTAGTTACCGGCAGAGGTTCGTAGCGCGACTGTTATGTTCCCGTCCGGTTCATCCACACTATCCCCGACCGTGGGCACGGTATAGGAAGCGGTCGTGGAGCCGGCGGTTAGTGTTACCTGTTGGTCGCCTTCATCGCCAGAAGCTATAAAGTCTGAGCCTGCTACGTCTGTTACTGTTAGCAGCACAGTCAAGTCCGCTGTGGGGGCTTTGTCGGCCGTAACGGTGAACACTGCGTTTCCGCCTTCGGTTACCGCCGCTATCGGACCTGAGATGCTTAACGCCGGCACATCTTCTTCCTCATCATCGTCGTCATCTTCGACTGTCACGGTTACCGAGCCCGTAACGCTGCCATAGCCGCCGCCGGATGCCGAATGGGATATGGTTACTGTGTCGTTTACGCTGTCGGGGTCTTGGCCGGCCGTGACTGTTACGGTCTGGTTGATGTTCCACAGGTCGGTGTTACCTGTTGCGTTGAACGTCAAACTAGACGGACTAACCGATACATCGTCGGCACCCGAAATGGTGACCGTCACAGTATCCGACGGCTGCGAACCCAAACGGACCATATAAGAAGTCGTACTGCCCTCAGACACCGTTACAGAAGACGTAGAGAACACTAGGTTGGGAGTGTCGTTGTCGGTGACGGATACAGTCACATCACCCGAGACGAAGACGTAACCACCCCCCGACGCAGCATGTGCCAACACCACACTGTCATTTACGCTATCTGGATCTTCTTCGGCGGAAACCGTCACGGTCTGGTCTGTGCTCCACAGTTTGGTGCTGCCAGACGGGTTGAATGTCAAGCTAGAGGGACTAACCGAAACATCACCACCACCCGTGATGTTGACAGTCACAGCACCCGAAGGCTGGGTAGACAACCTCACCGAATAGCTGCTGCTCCCACCCTCTGTAACAGACACCGAAGACGAAGAAAACATCAACCCCGGTGAGTCGTCGTCGTTGACGGCTGCGGTATCCAAACCCGAACCGTCCGCAATCGTGTAAACACCGGAGGAAGCCCGCAAAGCCACCGCAATGTTTCCGTCCGGCTCATCCACACTATCACCAACCGTGGGCACCGTGTACGAAACCGACTTAGAACCGGCGGTCAATGTCACCTGCTTGTCGCCTTCATTTCCAGAAGCCACAAAATCCGAACCCACCGCGTCGGTAACCGTCAACAATACGAACAAGTTCGCCGCAGGTGCATAATCGGACGAAATCGTAAATACGGTATCCCCGCCCTCGGTCACCGCCGTCTTCGGACCCGCAACACTCAACTCCGGCAAATCATCGTCGTCGACCGTCACCGACACCGAACCCGTGACGCTGCCGTAATCGCCGCCCGAAGCCGAATGAGACAACGTCACACTTTCATCAGAAATATCATCATCTGAGCCGGCAGAAACGGTCACGGTCTGGTCTGTGCTCCACAGTTTGGTGCTGCCAGACGGGTTGAACGTCAAGCTAGAGGGACTAACCGAAACATCACCACCACCCGTGATGTTGACAGTCACAGCACTCGAAGGCTGGGTAGACAACCTCATCATATAGTTGCTGCTCCCGCCCTCGTTCACTGTCACAGACGAAGAAGAAAACACCAGGTTCGGGGAGTCATTGTCGGTGACGGTGACGGTTAGATCACCCGAGACGCTGCCGTAACCACCTCCCGAAGCCGAATGCGATATGGTCACACTGTCATTTATGCCGTCGGGATCTTCTCCGGCGGCAACCGTTACGGTTTGGTCTGTGCTCCACAATCCCGTGCTGCCGGACGGGTTGAACGTCAAACTAGAAGGACTAACTGAAACATCATCGGCACCCGAAATGGTGACAGTTACAGCACCGGAGGGTTCGGTAGCCAGTCTCACCATATAGCTGCTGCTCTCACCCTCCAACACGGTCACCGGCGAGGAGGGCGTAAACACCAAACCCGGGGAGTCGTTGTCGGTGACGGTGACGGTTAGATCACCCGAGACGCTGCCGTAACCACCTCCCGAAGCCGAATGCGATATGGTCACACTGTCATTTATGCCGTCGGGATCTTCTCCGGCGGCAACCGTTACGGTTTGGTCTGTGCTCCACAATCCCGTGCTGCCGGACGGGTTGAACGTCAAACTAGATAGGCTAACCGAAACATCGCCCGCATCGCTGATGGTCACGGTCACCGTACCCGATGGCTGCGAACCCAAACGCACCATATATTCAGCCGACTCTCCCTCGGTTACCGCCACAGACGACGATGGAGAAAACACCAGCTCCGCAACGTCGTCGTCAACAACCGAGGCGGTGGCCGAATCCGAACCGGAGGCAATCGTGTATTTGCCCACCGAGGTCCTTAACGCCACCGTTATGTTTCCGTCCGGCTCGTCGGTGCTATCTGCAACGGTGGACACCCTATAAGAAACCGAGTTAGAACCCGCTGCCAAAGTCACCTGCTTATTGCCCTCATCGCCAGAAGCCACAAAATCCGAACCACTCACATCGGTAACAGTCAACAACACGGACAAGTTCGCGGTAGGGGCATAGTCGGCAGTAACAGTAAACACTGCTTCCCCGCCCTCGGTTACCCCGGCTGTCGGACCTGAAATGCTCAACTTCGGTACATCATCATCTTCAACTGTCACCGACACCGAACCCGTGACGCTGCCGTAATCTCCGCCCGATGCCGTATGTGACAACGACACCATGTCATCAGAAATATCCGCATCAGAGGCGGCAGAAACGGTTACGGTCTGGTCTGTGCTCCACAGGTCGGTGCTACCTGTTGCGTTGAACGTCAAACTAGAGGGGCTAACCGAAACATCGCCCGCATCCCTGATGGTCACGGTCACCGTACCCGAAGGCTGCGAACCCAAACGCACCATATAAGAAGCGGAACCGCCCTCGGTCACCGACACCGTAGACGAAGAAAACACCAGCGCGGCGGTGTCGTTATCGGCCACAGTCATCGTCGCCGTGCCGGACGTAGTAGCCCCGCCGCCGAGAGAGGTGACAGCTGTGCCAAGTCCGATAGTCGCGGTCTCCGAAGCGCCCTCATCGATGCTGTCGTCCAGGCTGGTGAACACCAACGTAGCCGTTTGTACAACCGGGTTCATAAGGTCTGAGTCACCAGCAAACACCACCGCAGGAAGAGCTGCCGAGTAAGGCGCGGAGGTGCTGAGGCTAACGCCGGTATTCAGTCCGGTGCCGGTCTTCAGCGTGATGCTGTATTCGGCCGCATCCACACCAGACACCGTTAAGGGCACAGTGAGTATTTCTTGAGGCAACAGATATTCCGATACCAGGGGGCGTCCCAAAGTAACCGTGAACTCGGCGGTACCTCCGTCTTCCGTCAGGTCACCTGAATCTGACCTAGATAGAGTCACCGTAGTCGGATCGTCGTCCTCCACAGTAAGCCAGATAAATGAAGTGCTTTTCACCTCATAGTCTTGACCATCCACCACCCCTACAAAGATACTGGCGAGGGGCTCGTCAACGTCGTCAGGCGTGGTTGGCAGGCTTAATACCGCCGAAGACGAACCACCGGAGATGGTTACCATCTGGCTGCCTTCATTCTCGCCGGCCAGGAAATCGCCCCCATCATTAACCCACAGGCTGACTGTCAGGTTGTTTAACGGTGACGGGTTGGCCGACACCGTGAAGGTAGCCGCGGTGCCCTCCGTCACCGTATCCGTGTCGGGAAGGATGTCGATGGTCGGCTTCCCTACCACCTTGAAGATGGGGGAGAAGGCCAGCACCCGGCGGTTGGTTTTGGCGGCGGCGTTGCGGAAGTATGCATCGGTGGGGTTACCTACATCCGTCAACCGGATATCCTTGCTGTCGGCGTCCACATAATGGTTGGGATGTTGCGTCCCGTCTGTATTGCTGCCCCACCACGCAGTGGTTGCTTCGGGAATGGAGTTGCCGCTCTCATCCCTTCCGACACCGCTGCCGGCCCAGCCGCCGGTTCCGTCGCCATAGAGACCGGCGTTGTTGTCGGCGACCTTGGTATCCGTATTCAGCCAGTAGACCGGATGGCCGGTTCCGTCGTCGGTGGGGTTGGTGCGGGTGTTGTCGCGCCCGTCGACATCCTCCGTACTCAGCCAGGCTCGGAAGTCCTTGGCATACGCCTGGATATCGCTATGGCCGCTCTCTACCTGTTCCTTCACGAAATCGTTGTAGAAACTGATTTGGTCGGATGATGCCTTGGTCGTCTGGGAGGTCACCAGCACCAGGCGGAACGATTCGCCCACCGAGACACCCGTTGGGATGAGGCTCCAGTCCGCAGGCACCTTGTAGTTCGGAATGTCGTCATCGCGCACCACTACCCCCACCAGCGGCCCGGCGGTCACATCGCCGTAGCCCGATACCTTATGGGTAATATTCACAACTTCGTCGGAACCGTCTTCGTCCGACACCGCCGTGACGGTAACGGACTTAGGCGTTGACCAGATGTCGGAGCCGCTTGAGGTGAAGGTCAGAGATGACGGGTTCACGGTCACCGCCTCCTCGTTTTCGGATTCGATGCTTACCGTAACCGGGCCGCCCGGGTCGGAACGCAAGGACACCTGGTAGGTGCCGGTGTCGCCTTCGTCGATCTCTAGGGCGGTCGGCGTGATCAACACCCCCTCCGCATCTACCGCGATAAATAGGATGCTCTTCACGCCGGGGGCCACCTCCTCGTCCAGGCCGGTGACGGTAACCTCGGTGATGCGCAGCGAAACGGTAAGCATGGGGTCTTGAGCAACCCCGTCGTCGCCCAAGGTGAGGGTAAGGGTCCCCGTCTGCGCACCTGCCCCGGAGAAGCGCACCGTCATCTCCTGGTAGGTGACCTCCCGGTTCGTGACCGGGTGTCGGCGGGTGATGTCGGCGAGAGGGGAAGACACCGAGAAGCCGGCCTCACCGTTGCCGACGCTCACCAGGGTGGTCTCACCCAGAATGGTTCCGGCTGCGTCATGGGGGAGCCGTAGCGTAACCTCGACCGTCTCGCCTGCGATCAACGGTCGGCCCAGCGACACGGTAACGCCCACCGATCCGCCTTCCGCTACGACGCCGTCTTCGGACGAGTCGGTGAACACCAGGTTGGCGGGAATCGGCGTGGTGTTCCCGATGGCGAGGGTTAGTCCCTTGACTTCGTTACCTCGATTGGTCGTCCCCGTCAGGGTGATCGTCTCGCCCGGGTCGTAGTCGGCATCCTCTGCGATGGTGATCGTTCCCAATTCTCTCGGGTTGTTTAAGGTGCCTTGCTTACCCCTGGCGATGCTCAGCTCACCGTCGGTTAACTCAAATTCATCGGCGGTAGCACCGTCTGCACCGGTGGCTGTGACGGTGATTCCGGTTCGTTTGGCAACTGTTCCCCCTTGGGCAAAATGTGCCCAGAGACCGACCGTGTCTCCCTCTTGAGGTTCGGACGGCACCGCCACGAGATAGACGGTGGCCTCGGCGCGGTCGGGTTCGATCACCACCTCGGCGGATGTGCCTCCCTCGCTATCGGGCCGCCACCTCGTCCCCGTCGGGGCCGTGCCTCGCCCGTGCACCTGGAAAAACTCGTAATCGGGGTCGGAGTCATCGGTGGTAGCCACCGTAAACGCCGCCGAGGTTTTACCGGCGGTGATGGTCACGGTCCCCGACTGTGACGCTGCGAAATCGGACTGGCCGGCGCTCGATACCGCAGAACCGTAGAAGTCGATAGTTCCGTTGGGCGGCCTCGTCTCGTAGGGCACCGTTAGGTCCGTACTAAGAGGGGTAGCAACGTGGACGACAAACTGTGCTTCCTGGCCGTTTTTGACCACGCCTGGCGCAGCTGCCTCAAAAAAAACGTCGGGCACATCGTCGGGGTGGTCGTTGATCGTAACCGATACGGTATCCGGGTCCACGTCCAGCAAAACACCGGTGGCGTCAAGGCCGACATACAACGTGGCCCGACTTATCGATGCGCTCAGGGTCTCCGGTAGCTCATCGTGACCCACCACACCCCGCAGCGTGTTCACCGTAACCGTTTTGGAAGTCTCGGTGGGGCCGAAACTTACCGCGTCTCTGCCCACGCCGAGCACGGGTGTGTAATCCTCTCCGGCGGTGGCTGTCCCATCGGCGGTTAGAAAGTTGACCGTTACCCGATTGTTGTCCCCGGGCGCATGGTCCAAGGTGATCGTATAGTCGAACGAACCGCCCTCGATAACCGAATCCGGAGTCACCGACAGCGATGCCTTCGAAGTCCTCTCTTCCCCTTGGTGACCGTATATTTGCAGGGACCACGAGTTAACGGCGAACGGAAAGAGCGACACATGGTCGGTTACCCGAAGCTTCCAGGTGCCTTTCGGGTCCTCACCCAGATGGCGGCCGGAACTCATCACCGCTGTTCCCCTAGCTTCACAGTTGTCGCCTGCGAATTGGTTGCATTGGTAGGGGACGCTCAGTTTCGAAATCTTTCCGGATGGTGATTCCAATTCGATGTCCAGGTCACGAAAATCATCCAAGCCGAACCCGAGATACAGTGTGACCTCGACATGCTCCACGAACGTCATCGACCCGCCGATGTCAACCGAACTCTCTACCGGGGTATGAGGTGTATCCACAAGAAACCCCGTAGTCTGGGTGGCCGACACCGACATCTCGGGAGGAAGCAGGGTCCAGCTCTGCGCCAACCGCACCGCCCGGTCGGCGTCCACCACCCCGAACCCGTACCGGTGGCTGTAACGGTATGTTTCGGATGGGATGCTGTACTTGGACGCGCCCTCATCCCAGCTGCTGTCCCCACTGTTCACCACCCGCGCCGAGTCGGCCAGGATCAACTTGGTATCCCGCCAAGACAGGTCTCGGTTGGCGGCCCGTACCAGAGCAGCCACCCCCGAAACCATCGGCGTTGACGCGCTGGTACCACTGAAACCCGTCCAAAACAGGTTGCGCTGCAGGGTACTGGTGATTCCCCAATGTTCCGGCCCGTTATCTGTTGGGGCGCATACCCACAGGTTCGGGCCCGGGTTGGAATGTATGTAGGGATCGCCATGATCGTCGACACCGCAGACCGCCACCACACCTCGATAGTTCAGATAGCGGTCATAGGAGGTGTAACCCCCCTCCTGGCCGTTGTTCCCGGCCGATGAGATCTGCAATGTTCCTCGGCCTCCGTCCCCGGTGGTTCTGGAGAGATCGAGCGCCGCTTCGACCGCAGCCGGAAGTTGTGCACGAGGTGTCTTCTGATTCGGACTCCAGCTGTGGTTACGAATGGAAACCTCCGGGGCGCGGAGCGAGAACGCCTGGATCAGCCCGGCCATATCTGCGATCACGCTATCGGGACTGAAAATCTGATAGGCGGAAATGGTCGCCCGAGGTGCCACGCCAACCACACCCACCCCATTATCCCGAGCCCCGATTTATTTTAAACATCTCACCCAGCCCACGATCTTACGCGTGTAGAT
>VXMP01000090.1 GCA_009841075.1 Acidimicrobiia bacterium
TGTCGCGGGGGCTCGTAGAGTTTAATAAGAGACCGGTTCTGGTAGGTGCCGGGGTGGGGGCCTGGGTAGCCACCGGTATCTCGGCGGAGGGGATGCAGCGGGTCTTTGCGGTGGTGTTGCTGGGGGTGGCGGCCTCGGCGATCATCAACACCAAGCAATGGCTGGAGGAGATACCGGCTCGGCTCGGCCCGGTGGGGCGGACGGTGGTGTTTTTCCTGATCGGCTTCTACGGAGGGTTCGCCCAGATCGGGGTGGGTATTCTGCTGCTCACCGCCCTGGTGCTCGGGTCCGGTTTCGACCTGCTGAAAGGGAACGGTGCCAAGGTGGTGATCATCGCCGTCTATTCGCTGATCACCCTCCCCTTCTACTTCTGGGCAGGTCAGGTGAACCTGGGGCTGGGGGTGGTGTTGGCATTCGGGTTCTCATCGGGGGCCTATCTGGCCTCCCGCATGGTGGTGCGCAAAGGGGCGGGCTGGGCGAAGTGGGTGCTGGTGGTGGCTTCGGTGGTGGCGGCGATCAGAATGATGTTCGTTTAGGGAGCCGAGGCATACTACTTATAACGCCAGACGATCCTTCCCCGACTGGGATCGTAGGCCGACAGCTCGACGTCCACCCGGTCGCCGGGCAGGATACGAATGAAGCGACCTCGCCGCATTTTGCCCGAGGCCCGGGCCAGTACCTCCAGGCCGCCGTCTATCTTCACGTTGAACATGGCGTTGGGCAGGGTCTCCACCACCTGGCCTTGGACTCTCAGTACGTCATCTTTGGGCAAAAAGGGCTCCTTTTCTATCGCTTGAACCTGGGTAAGCCTAACCATCTTCGGAGGAGGTTGAAGTATCTTCGAGGGCTTGGCGGCCCCTTTCGGCCAGCACCGCCCTAACCCGGGCCAGGTCGTCACCGCAGGTTCGGGAGGCCTTCCAGTAGCACAGGCCGGTCGGGATGAAAAAAACCTGGAACAGGGCCAGACCGATAGCGTAATTCAAGGGGGTGCCGAAGCCGGTTGCCAGGAGCCCCGCCACCGGCACGGTGAGCCCGTTACCCACCGCCCTGGAAAGGCCGTTGGAGAGGTTGGCGATCCCGTAGATCGTCCCCCGATGCTCCGGCAGGTTGACATCGGAGATAAGGGCGAACCAGTTGGGGGAGTCGGCCGAGGTGAGGACCACCGCCACCAGGCACAACAGGAAGGCCGCCCCGACATAGGGGTTGGTGAAAACGCTCCGCAGCGTGCCCAAAACGATGGCCAGGCTGCCCTGATCGGCGGGAATGTCCAGACCTCTGATCGGGATGAAGAAAAACGCCACGAAGAACGGGATCGCCCCCAGAATCCCGGTGGACGAGATCAGCGCCCGGGCCCGGGGGGTGCGCAGCTGAAGCCGGTCGCCGAGATGACCCGACAGGATGGAGGCCAGCCCGCCCAGCTGGAAAAGGGCACCGAAGACCGCCCCGACTGCCGTGGCGGTGGCCAGGTCATAGCCGTCGGCCTCCACCTTGCCCTGGAACAGGAGCGGAACCCATATCAGCGATCCGTAGGCCAGCTGGGCGGTCAGCCCCTGCAGGATGAGCCAGGGATTGGTGCGGGTGCGGAACAGCATCGGAAGGTCGGATTTCTTGATCCGGAAGTTGTAGACGCCTCCGGAGGCCAGGGCTTCGGCCAGCTCGGGCTCGGATCGGCCCCGGGGTGCCTCGGCAGTGGTCAGATACAGGAGGGCGAAGACGATGCCGACCAGGGCGATCCCTACGAACGGACGTCTCCAATCCGAAGCGCCCGCCACCCCGCCCACCAGGAGCCCCACAAAGCCTCCGATACCCTGAGACAGGCCCCAGAAGCTCATCGCCAGCCCCCGTCTTCGAGGAGAGATGAAGTCGGAAATAACCGAGAACCCCACCGAGGCGATAGCACCCAGCCCGATGGCGAACAGGGCCGACCAGATGGCGAACTCGGTCAGCGAGCTCGAGCGGGAGGCGAGCAGCAGGCCCGCGCACCAGACCATGGTGGCCCAGAAAAGCAGCGGTTTTCTTGAAGACCGATCGCCGAAATATCCCCAGGCCACCGCCGTCAACGCCGCCACCAGTATGACCAGGGCGGTTACGGACGCCACCCGGGTGGTGTCGGCACCGAAGTCGTCGGCGATCACGTTGGTCAGAACCGGATAAAGGGCGGCTGCCGTGTTGTCGACCGATGCCAACACCACAAAAACGGTTACGGTGTAGAAAATGCGCCCTGAACGGGCCTTATGGGGTGCTATCATTCGGCTTCCCTAGGCTGTTTGTCCCTGATAGATCGCTTGATTTAAAAAAACTCGTGGAAATGCTTGACACAAATCATAGAGTTACGCTAAAGTACCCTAGTCAAGTTATGGCTAGAGGTCCGGTGGATCTTGTCATCCCGGGCTTTCCTGGCCGGACATTAGGAGTATCTCATCTAGAGAAAAGCAGGAAATATGCCCAAAAATGACAAAAATACCAATCCGACCAAGGGTATAAGTTATGATAATGTCATGGCCCTAGGTCCGGTAATGGACGCTAAAGAAGTCGCCGAGCTTCTTGGGATGGATGTCCTGAAAGTCAGGAGGTATGCCAGAGAGGGACGACTTCCGGCGTATCGGCTGCCTGGTGCCCGCACCTTTATGTTTTTCCGTGAGGAAGTACTTAAGGCGGCGGGAGATCCGTAAAAGCTCGCCGGTCTCCCATAACATAAGTTTCTATTTTCTAGAAAGGAAAGCAGAACAACGAAATGAGCACAGACGACATGATGGAAGGGTTTGGTCGGATTATGGACGCCGGTGAAGTCGCCGAGATGATGGGGATGGATGTCCAGATGATCCGGAAGTACGCCCGCGACGGACAAATCCCGGCTTATAGGCTGCCCGGCACCCGTACCTTCAAATTCTTCCAAAACGAAGTATTGGATACGATCCGGAATAACCCGGTTTCGGTCGAAGAAAACGTCTAAGACGAAGGTTATTTCCCGACCCGTACCTCTGGGCGATTCAAAGGTACGGGTCCGGTTGATTCGGAATCTTGGCCCGGTATTCGTGTTCGAGGAGGCTCCACAGAGAGTGATCCATCCAGCGGTTTCCCACCTGGATTTCTTCTCGTAGGATTCCTTCCCGCACGAATCCGAGCTTGGCGGCGACCCGTTCGCTGGCATCGTTGCCGATCGCTACCCGCAAAATAATCCGATGCATATTCAGGTATCGGAACCCGACCTTCAGGGTTTCCAGGGTGGCTTCGGTTGCGATCCCTTGGCCGGTGTGGTCCGTTCTAATCCAATAACCTATTTCACCGGATCGGGACGTTCTGGAAAGATGCCAGAGGCTGATGTTTCCGATGTGTTGTTCGGGTCGGTCGCGCAGCCTGATAGAGAAATCGTAGGCCCGGCCTTCCCGCCAGGAGCGCATGCTCTCCTTGATGAAACGGCTCGCACCCGGCCTGGTGAAACGGGTGGTGGCCCAGGGCAGGTACTCGGCCAGCTCCTCACCGGAGGCAGCCACCGCTTGGTAGAGGGTCTCTAGGTCCCTTCGTCTAAAAGGCCGTAACAGCAGGCGCTCCGTGTAGCGCTCAATAGGAGGAAGCCGGCTTCGCATAATGTCATATGGAGACTATCGCCCTTCAAAGGGTGAGTTGGACGATTCCTGGCTGCCGGATGGACTTTTGGCCGTACCGTCTCCTCATTCGGGAGAAAGGCCGGCGGCGGTGCTGGTACCTATCTACCCGGATGGTGATGACTATCGGCTGGTGCTGATCCGTCGCCCGCTTCACATGCCCACCCATGGAGGGGATATCGCCTTTCCAGGGGGGAAACCTAAGGTCGGGGAGGGGCCGATCGAAACCGCTCTTCGAGAGGCGTATGAAGAGGTGGGGATCGCTCCGTCCGGTGTGGTGGTCCTCGGGTTTCTTCCTTCAGTGGACACGGTTACCTTTCCGCGCCCGGTGGTGCCGGTGGTGGGAAGGCTTCCGGGGGTTCCCGACCTACGTCCCGACCCTAACGAGGTGGACCGTATCCACACCCCACGAATACAGACTTTGATGGACGAAAGCCGATGGCGTACCCAACCCTGGAAGGGCTATGAGATATTTCTGTTCGAACTGGACGGAGACGTCCTGTGGGGTGCCACCGCCCGGATGGTTCGCCGGTTGATAGGGTTGGAACCGTTCTGATTATCCCCTGACCAGGGCCAAGATCGGTTCGTGGAGGGTGCCGTTGGTGGCCAGGCCGGTACCGGATCGGTAGTCGGGACGGCCGGAAAAATCGGTGAACACCCCGCCCGCTTCGGGGATGATCACCGCCATCGGAGCCACATCCCAGGGGTTGACGATCGGGTCGAGCATGGCTTCAACCCGCCCCGAGGCCACCAGGCTATAGCCGTAGGCGTCTCCCCATCCTCGCAGGATCATCGGGCTCCTCAGCATCCGTTCGGCCTGGTCGGAGTCCATCAACTCAAAGCTGCTGGTACATAAAACGGCGTCATCGAGGTTGGTTTTGGGGCTCACCATCACCCGTTTTCCGTTCAGGTAACAGCCCCGATCTCGGGCGGCGGCCACGGTTTCGCCCAGGGCGGGCAGGCTGACCACCCCCAGCGCCGCTCCGTGCTCATCCTCCAGAGCCAAAAGGGTGGCGAAGAGCGGTACGTTACGGATGAAAGACTGGGTGCCGTCGATGGGGTCGATGATCCAGTTGCGGCCGGATCGGCTCGGGGCGTCGGGGAACTCCTCTCCGATGATTCCGTCGGCGGGGTAGCGGCGGGTCAGCTCGGTGCGGAGAAAGCTTTCTGCGGCTCGGTCGGCCTCGGTAACCGGGCTCCCGTCTTTTTTGACCATTACCCGGGTCGATTTCTCGTACCAGTCCAGGGTGAGGCGTCCGGCCCGGTCGGCCAAACCAACCGCCTCCTCGAAGAGCGAATCCGAGATAGGAGGGGAGGGGTGGGCGGAGCTCATTGTGGGTCGGATCGGTGCTCGGTTCGGAGCAGGCCGAGGACGATGCCGTCGGTGAGCGCTTCCCAGGAGGCTTCGATGACGTTCTCGTGCACCCCGATGGAGCCCCAGGTGGCCACTCCGTCGCTCATCTCGATGAAAACCCGCACCATCGCCGCGGTGGAGGCGGTCGAGTCGAGCACCCGGACGTTGTAGTTGGTGAGGCGAAGGAGGTTGAGCCGGGGGAAATGGGGGCGGAGCGCCTCCCGCATGGCGTGGTCGAGGGCGTTGACCGGCCCGTTACCCTCGCCGGTGCTGATCACCCTTTCCCCGCCGACCAGGATCTTGACGGTGGCCTCGGCCATGACCAGTCCATCGGAACGATGCTCGGTGGAGACCCGAAAAGACTCCAACTCGAAGTAGTGGTGGGACCAGCCGCCGGCCCGCCTCAGCATCAGCTCGAAGGAGCCGTCGGCGGCCTCGAAGTGGTATCCGAGGTTCTCCATGTGCTTGATGTCGTTTAGCACCTCGGCGGCCTGCGACCCCGACAGTTCCAGCCCCAGATCACCGGCCTTGGCGAGGATGGTCGACCGACCGGAAAGCTCGGACACCACGGTACGGGTCCGGTTTCCCACCCGGGTCGGGTCCTGATGTTCGTAGGCGTCGGGTCGTCTGGCCATGGCGGAGGTGTGCAATCCGGCCTTATGGGTGAAGGCGGAGGCACCCACGAAGGGGCGATGAGGGTCGAGGCTGATGTTGACGATCTCGGCGATGTGGTGGGCGATGGGCGACAGCCTCTCCAGGTTATCCGGTTCCAGCACCGGGATGCCCATCTTCAGGACCAGGGCGGGGAGGACGGTGGACAGGTCGGCGTTGCCGGTGCGTTCGCCGTATCCGTTGATGCATCCCTGCACCTGCCGGACCCCCATTTCTACTGCCATCAGGGAGGACGCCACCGCGCAGCCGGCGTCGTTGTGGAAATGGACGCCCAGGTCCGCCTCGGGAAGCGCGGCCCGGACCTGTTCGATGGTGTGGGCGATTTCGGATTGGAGCCGGCCGCCGTTGGTGTCGCACAGGACCAGCCGTTCCGCCCCTTCCTCGAAGGCGGCCCGAAGCACGGCCAGGGCGAAATCGGGGTTGGAGAGGTAGCCGTCGAAGAAGTGCTCCGCGTCGAAGAAAACCCGCCGATCCCGTTCTTTTAGGTAGGCCACCGACTCCGCCACCATCGCAATGCCGTCGTCCAGGTCGGTGAGGAGCGCCTCCCGCACGTGATAGTCCCAGGCTTTCCCCACTATGCATACCGCCTCGGTTTCGGCTTCGAGCAGGTTGAGGAGCTGAGCATCTCCCTGGACCGAACGACGGGGACGACGGGTGGAACCGAAGGCGGTCAGGGTGGCGGTGCCGAGGTTGAGCTCGGATCGGGCCCGTTTGAAAAACTCGCTGTCCTTGGGGTTGGCGCCGGGCCATCCTCCTTCGATGTAGCCCACGCCCAGGTCGTCGAGCAGGGAGGCGATCAGGAGCTTGTCGGAAACAGTCAGGGAGATGCCCTCCTGCTGGGCACCGTCTCGCAGGGTGGTGTCGTAGATTTCGAGTTGAGAATGCGCCAAGTGGCTGCTTTCTCCCACTTTGACCTCCCAGGCCGCCGGCTCTTACAAAAAATAAACCCTGCGGCGGGCGCAGGGTTTGGGGCACAGGCGTGAACCTATGCCCTATTCGATAATGATCCCGATTGAGATGTTCATCAGGTCAGAGTGTGGTCGGTTCGGCCCGCTCTGTCAATATACTTTTTTCGGGTATCTTGTAATCAGGAGAGAAGGTGAGCACCAAACGGGTTTTTTCCGGCATCCAACCCAGCGGGGATATTCACATCGGTAACTACATGGGTGCCCTTCGTAACTGGGTGGCCATGCAGGACGATTACGCCACCATCTACTGTGTGGTCGACCTGCATGCCCTCACCCTTCCGCAGGACCCCGCCCGGCTGCTGCAGGCCCGGCTACGTACCGCCAAGATCCTGTTGGCCGCCGGAATCGACCCGCACCACTCGATGCTTTACTTCCAGAGTCAGGTGCCCCAGCACTCCGAGCTGTCTTGGATTATGGGGACGCTGGCTTCCATGGGTCATCTGGGCCGGATGACCCAATACAAGGAGAAGGAGGACAAGGGGGGCCAGAACCTGGGCCTGTTTTCCTATCCGGTGCTGATGGCCGCCGACATTCTGATCCATCGGGTTCATGCCGTGCCGGTGGGTAACGACCAGACCCAGCATCTCGAATTCACCCGTGACCTGGTGGGCCGGTTCAACGCCCGATACGGGGATTTCTTCCCGCTGCCGGAGCAGATCAGCCCGCCGGTGGGGGCCCGGGTGATGTCGTTGCAGGATCCCTCCTCAAAGATGTCGAAGTCCGACCCTGACCCCGGGTCACGGATCATCGTCACCGACGACGCCGACACCATTGTGTCCAAGCTGCGCCGGGCGGTTACCGACTCCGGTAGGGAGGTGGCCTATGACCTGGAGGAAAAGCCCGGCATCAGCAACCTGTTGGACATTTTGGCGGCTTTCACCGGTAGAGGGGTTGCGCAGCTGGCCGAGGAATACGCCCAGGTCGGATATGGACGCTTCAAGGATGTGGTGGCCGAAGCGGTGATATTCGGGTTGCAACCCTTGCGACAGGCCTATCTGAACCTGGAGGATTCGCAGGTTAAGCAGATCATGGACGAGGGTGCCCGCCAGGCCCGCACCAGGGCGGAGGAAACCATGACCGCGCTACGAAGCCTGATCGGACTCTCAGACTGATCCGGCAGTTTAAAGTGGGCGCACCCACCCCACCTCGGGCTAAGATTCAAGCACTATTAGTGGCGTCCCGAGACTTGGGTTTGATAGGTCCTGAAAAAGACAGTGACGGCCTCTAGCGCCGCCGCAACTATCAGTGACCTTCCGAGACTTGGGTTTGATAGGTGGTTTACCGGTGACGCTCTCAACCCAAGGTTCATAGAAACCGCCTTTCAACAGGTAAAATACCCACAGAAATCGCAAAAATTGCACACGCCGTCCAGCTTCGCTGGGTTCCCCGCCCCCGCCTCGCACCACCTGATTTGGAGCGTGGTCAACCATGCCCGGACTGAAGCCGGGAGACTGCGGTTCGGCTGTTCGCTCCATACGATTATGTTCCCTCAATTGCCGGGGTTCCGATCGGGGTTCCATTCCTCTTGCCCGGCCTTCGGTGCTTGGCAACCCCCTACGTATCATGACTTTGGGACATTTTCAACCCCCTATTTTGAGAACGCTAAAAAACTCCCTTGGGGGGTGGGTTTCGGGCTTAGACCGAGGTGGCGGATGGGAAGTAGTAGAGCACGATCAGGGTTAGCAGGTTGAAGCCGCTGTGGACGAAGATGGGGGCACCCAGGTCGCCGTTTGGATCTCTGATATATCCCAGGAAGATTCCGAAGACGAACAAAACCGCCAAGGTAACCGCTCCGGCCGGGTTGTAAAGCGAAGGGTCCATCAGATGGATCAGGCTGAAGACCAGGGCGGTGATCAGAATGGTTGACGTCCGGCCTTGGCCACGGTCTCGCAGATAGCGGAAGATCAGACCTCGATGGATCATCTCCTCGGCTACCGGACCCATCACCACCACCCCTAGCGCGACCGCCACCATGGTGGCCGTCCCTCTGGTGTCGATGACCCTTTCCACGATCGCCTGGGACGACTCCTCCTCAATGCCCAGCAGGATGCGGAGGCCGCCCGACAGCCAGGCCAGCGGGATGGACAGTACCGCTCCCGCCAGGACCCATCGGATTTGTTTGGGATCCACCCGAAAGTCCAGGGCCACGGACAGGTTGGGGAATCCCCGGGTACGGGCGATAAAGGCCATGGCCCCGATATGGATCAGGTTCTGGGCCGGGAGGAACACCCAGAAGACGAAGTCGGTGGTGGTGGTATCGATGTCCATCCCGAAGCCGATCAGGGCCCCGACAACTACCCCTCCCACGAGGCCGGCCAACAGTACCCGGAGGGCGTCATGCCATTTCCAGCCCGCTTTTAACACCGGGTAGATAGTACCGATCCGGTAACACTCCAAGACCGCCGAGACCGACCTCCTGATGCGGTACCCTGGTATTTGTGGCATCCAGCGACCCCTACAGCCGTCATCGACCGGTTCTGGTGGTTGACCTGGGTGCTCAATATGCCCAGCTGATCGCCCGCCGCATCCGAGAAGTAGGGGTCTTCTCCTTGATAGTCTCCCGGCATATAACTGTGGAGGAGGCGAAAAGGCATGACCCGCTCGGCCTGGTCCTGTCGGGTGGGCCGCTGTCGGTATATGCGGACGATGCCTATCTGATCGACTCCGGCCTGTTGGAAATGGGGGTGCCGGTACTGGGCATCTGTTACGGCCATCAGCTGATCGCCCACCTGTTGGGAGGGAGGGTGGAGCGCACCGGAGAAGCCGAGTATGGGCGTACCGAACTCCGGTTGACCGAAAGCTCTCGGCTGTTGGACGGAACCCCCGACCGACAGGATGTGTGGATGAGCCATATGGATGGGGTTGTTGAATCCCCGGACGGGTTTGTGGACACCGCCTCTACCTCCGGTTCGCCGGTGGCGGCGATGGAAAACCCCGACCGGGGGATATACGGGTTTCAGTTCCATCCCGAGGTGGCGCACACCGATCACGGGCGGGCGGTGATGGAAGGGTTCGTGAAGCGGGTATGCGGAGCGACTTCGGACTGGACCGGACGGTCGATCATCGCCGAGCAGATCGATTCGATACGGCAACGGGTGGGCGAGGCCGGTTTGGTGTGTGGGCTTTCGGGCGGGGTGGATTCGGCGGTGGCGGCGGCCTTGGCCCATCGGGCGGTGGGGGACCGGCTCACCTGCGTTTTCGTCGACCACGGGCTGTTGCGGGAGGGGGAGGCGGATCAGGTGGACCAGACCTTCCGCACCAACTTCGAGATCAACCTGGTTCGAGTGGACGCTGCCGACCGTTTTCTGGAGAAGCTGGCCGGGGTGGTCGATCCGGAACAGAAGCGGCGGATCATCGGCGACCTGTTCATACGGGTCTTCGAAGCGGCCGCCGCCGACCTGTCCGATGTTCGGTTCCTGGTGCAGGGCACCCTCTATCCGGATGTCATCGAGTCGGGAGGAGCGTCGGCCGCCACCATCAAAACCCATCACAACGTGGGCGGGTTGCCTGCCAACCTGGGGTTCGGGCTGATCGAGCCCTTGAGAGGCCTGTTCAAAGACGAGGTGCGGGCGGTGGGAGAGGAGTTGGGTCTTCCGGAGGAGATTGTGTGGCGTCAGCCTTTCCCGGGTCCCGGTCTGGCGGTGCGGATAATGGGTGAGGTCACCCGGGAACGGCTGGAGATCCTACGGGCGGCCGACGCCATCGTCACCGAGGAGATCCGTCTGGCCGACCTGCATCGGGAGATATGGCAGTATTTCGCCGTGTTGCCGGATGTCAAAACGGTCGGGGTGCAGGGGGACGAACGCACCTACGCCCACGCCCTGGTGGTGCGGGCGGTCACCTCCGAAGACGCCATGACCGCCGACTTCGCCCGCATCCCCTATCCGGTTCTGGAACGCATCTCCGGTCGGGTTATCAACGAGGTGCGGGGCATCAACCGGGTGGTGTACGACATTTCCTCCAAGCCCCCCGCCACCATCGAGTGGGAATGACATCTCTGTGATTTATGTCACAGGTGCCGGTTAAGATGACCGGATGGTCCAAATGATCGAAGCACCTCCCGTCGGGGCCGAGGAAGTTGCCACCTCCTCGCCGCTGTTCGCCGACCTGAATCCCGAGCAACGTCTGGCGGTGGCCACCACCGAGGGTCCGGTGCTGGTGGTGGCCGGGGCGGGATCGGGCAAAACCCGGGTGCTTACCTATCGGGTGGCCCATCTGATCCGCGACCTCGGGGTGTCACCCTGGTCGGTTATGGCCATCACCTTCACCAACAAGGCGGCCGGAGAGATGAAGGAAAGGGTGCGTGGTCTGGTCGGTCCGGTAACCGACGGGATGTGGGTTTCCACCTTCCATGCCGCCTGTGTGCGGATCCTGAGAAGGGAAGCCCCTCGGTTCGGCTATTCATCCCGGTTCACCATCTACGACGCCCAGGACACCTTGAGGGCCATCAAAGGGGTGATCAAGGACCTGAACCTCGACCCGCAACGGTTCCAACCCCGCAACGTGCGGGCCCGGATCTCCAACGCCAAAAACGAGCTGATCGATTACGAAACCTTCCGACAGCAAGGCGAATCCTTCCATCAGGGGATAGTGGCCGACATCTACCGTCTCTACCAGGAGCGGCTCCTCAAGAACTCGGCCATGGATTTCGACGACCTGCTGATGGTCACCGCCCAGCTGTTCAATGCCTTCCCCGACGTGCTGGAGTACTACCGCGACCGCCTCCGCTATATACATGTGGACGAGTTCCAGGACACCAACCATGCCCAGTATGTGCTGGTGCGCCGGCTGGCAGGGGATCAAGGGAACATCTGTGTGGTGGGCGACTCCGACCAGGCCATCTACGGGTTCCGAGGTGCCGACATCCGCAACATTCTCAACTTCGAGCAGGACTTCCCGGACACCCGGGTGGTGGTGCTGAACCAGAACTACCGTTCCACCCAGACCATTCTCGACGCCGCCAACTCGGTGATCGACTACAACGGGCGGCGTCGGCCCAAGCATTTATGGAGTGACCTGGGCCAGGGAACCCGACTGGTCGTGTTCACCGCCGAAGACGAGGCCGATGAGGCCGGTTTCATCTCCGACCAGGTCGACCGGTTGTCGGCGGAGGGTTTCGACCTGTCGTCCATGGCGGTGTTCTATCGGGTCAACGCCCAGAGTCGGTCCTTGGAGGAGGGTCTGGTCCGTAGCGGCGTCCCCTACAAGGTGATCGGTTCGTTGCGTTTCTACGAACGCCGCGAGATCAAGGACGTGCTCGCCTATCTGAGGGTGGTGGTCAACCCGGCCGATGAGGTGTCGGTGCGCCGGATCATCAACCTGCCCAGGCGGGGTTTGGGGGAGGTGTCGGTCGGCTGGGTGAGCGGGTTTGCCGAACAGGAGGAAATCACCTTCTTCGATGCTTTGCAGCTGCACGAGGAGATCCCTCAGCTCACCCCTCGGGCACACCAGGCGATCGCCTCGTTCCTGAAAGACGTCGACCAGATTGCCGAGCGGGCCCGGTCGGGTCCGGCGGCGGCGGTTCGGTACGTGCTGGAGGAGGTGGGCTATCTGGGGATGGTGGAGTCCGAAAAAACCATCGAAGCCCAGGGAAGGGCGGAGAACCTGCGGGAGCTTCTGTCCGGCACCGAGGAGGCGGAGGACGACCCGTTGGTCGGGGAGGAGCAGGACGGGATCGGCCGGGTGGAGCAGTTCCTGGAGTCGGTCAGCCTGATCAGCGACACCGATGCCCTCGACGAGGATAGCGGGTCGGTGAAGCTGATGACCTTGCACAACGCCAAAGGCCTGGAGTATCCGGTGGTGTTCATGGTGGGGATGGAGGACGGCGTGTTCCCCCATTCACGGGCCTTGACCGAGCCCGACGAGCTGGAGGAGGAGAGAAGGCTCTGCTATGTGGGTCTCACCCGGGCTCGGCAACGACTGTATCTGTCGGCCGCCCGATCTCGCCTGCTGTATGGGTCTTCGTCCTACAACCCGCCTTCCCGTTTTCTGCGGGAGATACCCCCCGATCTGGTCGAAAGGGCCGGGCGGCGGTTGAGGAATCCCGGCCGGGAGACGATAGGGCCCCGGCGTAACACCCCGATCGGGGAGCCGCTACAGGTGGGCGAGATGGTCAAACATCGCGACTGGGGGCCGGGGCGGGTGGTGTCGGTTTTCGGAGACGGATCGGGTGCCCAGGTGGAGGTGGTGTTCCCCGACCGAGGGAAGAAGAGGCTGCTGGTCCACTGGGCTCCTCTGGAGAAGATGTAGGGTTTCGGGTCGGAGGCGGGTTCGGACTACCGTTCTGGGGTAGGCGATAAGAAGAGGGTGGAAAACCATGTTCGGCGGACAAAAATCGAAGCTGCATAACCTCGGATCGGCCGGACAATCGGTCTGGCTCGACTCCATTTCCAGGGAGATGCTGCAATCCGGCGACCTGCAGCGTTATGTGGAGGCCGGAATCCGAGGGCTGACCTCCAATCCCACCATCTTTGCCAAGGCGATGCGGGCTGGGGATTCCTATGATGCCCAGATTCGGGAGCTGGCCGACCGCTCGGCGGACGTGGACGAAATCTATGCGGCGGTCGTCACCCGCGACATACAGCAGGCCTGCGATGTTATGGAGCCGGTCTACACCGGATCGGGCGGAACGGACGGCTTCGTATCGGTGGAGGTTTCTCCCGAGTTGGCGCACGAGGCGGACGGAACCCTGGCCGAAGCCCGCGACTGGGTTAAGCGGGTTAACCGACCCAATCTGCTGATCAAGATTCCGGCCACCAGGGAGGGAATCGGGGCGATCGGGTCGGCCATCGCCGAGGGCATCTCGGTGAACGTAACCCTGATCTTTTCCTTGGAACGATATATGGCCGTCATGGACGCCTATCTGGACGGGCTGGAGCGGTATCAGCAGGCGGGGGGTAACCCGAGCGGGGTCAACTCGGTGGCCTCCTTTTTCGTTTCCCGCTTCGACACCGAGGTAGACGCCCGGCTGTCTCGGGTCGGTACGTCCGCCGCGGCGGCGCTGGCCGGACGGGCGGCGGTAGCCAACGCCCGGGTGGCCTATCTCCGGTTCCTGCAGACCTTCTCCTCCGACCGATGGGCCCGTCTCCGCCGGCAGGGTGCCAACCTCCAGAAGCCCCTTTGGGCGTCCACCTCCACCAAGAATCCGGCCTATTCGGACACCCTCTACATCGACACGCTGGTAGCTCCTGAGACGGTCAACACCCTGCCCGAATCGGCTATCCAGGCCTATCAGGAGCAGGGACGCTCCCGTCCCGAGATGATGGGCATCAACCAGATGGTGGACGGGGTGATAGTGCTGGAGAACCTGGCCTCGGTGGGGATCGAATACGATGACGTGGCCGCCCTATTGGAGAAAAAAGGTGTGGACAGCTTCGCCGCCTCCTTTCGGGAGATGATTTCCGACATCGAGCAGAAACGGGCCGCCATTATGCCCGGGCCCTCTTAGAGAGCGAGAGTCGGGTTGCCGCGCCGAATCCTTATCGCCAAGCCGGGTCTGGACGGCCATGATCGGGGGGCCAAGGTGGTGGCCCGAGCGTTGCGGGACGCCGGAAACGAGGTGATCTACACGGGACTACATCAGACCCCGGCCCAGATCGTGGAGGCCGCCATCCAGGAGGACGTGGACGCCATCGGCCTTTCTGCCCTATCCGGTGCCCACATGACCCTGTTCCCGGCGGTGATAAGCGGTTTGGCCGATCGGAACGCCTCCGATATCAAGGTGTTCGGCGGGGGGATTGTCCCCGAGTCGGACGCCGCCGGTCTCATGGAGATGGGGTTGGCTGCCGTTTTCACTCCTGGAACCCGGCTAGGGGAGATCGCCGAATGGGTCGACCGTAATGTCCGAGAAAGATAGGATCCACCCTCGTGGACTTGCTGGAGTATCAAGGTAAACGGTTTCTGGCCGATTACGGCGTCCCCGTGCCGAAGGGGGGCGTGGCCGAGTCGGCGCAAGAGGCGGTGGCGTGGGCCGAGGGGATCGGCTATCCGGTGGCGGTCAAGGCCCAGGTTCACATCGGCGGGCGGGGGAAGGCGGGCGGAATCGTGGTGGCCGCCAACCCGACCGAGGTGCGCTCGGCGGCCGAACGAATCCTCGGGATGGATATCCGCGGACAGGTGGTCAAGTGCCTGCTGATCGAAAAAGGGTCCGAAATCGAGGCGGAATATTACGCCGGTTTTACCCTGGATCGCTCCGCCGGAGGGTATCTGGGGATGCTGTCTGCCCAGGGCGGGGTGGACATTGAAGCGGTGGCCGAAACCGCCCCCGAAGCCATCTCCCGAATCCTCGTCAACCCGGTGGAAGGGCTAACCGAGGCCACCATCGCCTCCTGGGTTCGGTTCGCCCGTATCGATGACCGAGCCACGCACCCTACGATACGTATTCTGTCCGACCTGTATGCCGCCTTCGTGCACGGCGACGCCGACCTGATCGAGATCAACCCGTTGGTGCTGACCTCCGCCGGAGAGGTGTTGGCTTTGGACGCCAAGGTCACCCTCGACTCCAACTCGGTTTTCCGCCACCCCAACTATCAGGACTTCGACGCTACCCAACCTCGGGACGATCGGGAGGCGGCCGCCCATAGCCGAGGCCTGCAGTATGTGGGCCTGGACGGAACGGTGGGTGTAATCGCCAACGGGGCGGGGCTGGCGATGAGCACGGTCGATGTGATAGCCCAGGCCGGTGGGGCGGCGGCCAACTTCCTGGACATCGGGGGGGCCGCCGAGGTCGAAACCATGGCCTCGGCGCTGGAGGTGATCAACAACGACCCCCGGGTCAAGGTGATCTTCATCAACATCTTCGGCGGGATAGTGCAGGGCGATGTGGTCGCCCGGGGCATTCTGGCGGCCTTGGATCGGGTGAAGCTCAGGTCACCGATCGTTTTGCGGCTGGACGGGACCAACGCCGCCAAGGGGCGGGCCATGATCGGCAACCGCCTTTCGGAGCGGCTGGTGATGGCCGACTCGATGCCGGACGGGGCGATGCGGGCGGTGGAGATAGCGGGTCGAACATGAGCATCTGGTTGGACGAGAACAGTCGGGTGGTCTATCAAGGCCTGACCGGTCGGGCGGGGCGGTTCCATGCCCTCCGCAACCGGGCCTACGGGACGCAGGTGGTAGCCGGCACCAACCCGTCCAAGGCGGGAACCTCCGTGGAGGGGATTCCGGTTTACGCCACGGTCGGTGATGCGGTGGAAGCTACCGGTGCCGACGTGTCCTGCCTGTTCGTTCCCGCACCCTACGTAAAGGGGGCGGTGATGGAGGCCGTTACCGGAGGGGTCTCGCTGGTGGTGGTGATCACCGAGGGGGTGCCCGCCAAGGACGAGGCCTGGCTGGTCGCCAAACTGGAGCGGGATCATCCCGAAGTCCGCATGATCGGACCCAACTGTCCGGGGATTATCAGCCCGCAGAAGGCCAACGTCGGTATTACCGCCCCCGACATCGCCCGGCCTGGAGGCCCGGTGGGGTTGGTCAGTCGGTCCGGGACCCTCACCTATCAGGCCTTATACGAGTTGAAGCAGTCCGACATCGGGGTGACCACCTGTGTGGGGATAGGGGGCGATCCTTTCCCCGGCACCTCGTTCAAGGATTGCCTGGCCGCCTTCGAAGCCGATCCCGACACCCGGGCGGTGATGATGATCGGGGAAATCGGCGGCTCGGCCGAAGAGGAAGCAGCTGTCTTCATCGCCGAACATATGACCAAGCCGGTAGTGGCCTACATAGCCGGGATAACCGCCCCTCCGGGCAAGAAGATGGGCCATGCCGGGGCGATCGTTTCCGGCGGAAAGGGGACCGCCGCCGCCAAGATCGAAGCCCTAAGCGCCGCCGGAGTGCGGGTGGGGGAGAGCCCGTCGGAGGCCGGTCGGCTGATGGTGGAGGTAGTGTCGGAACCAGGAGGCTGAACCGGATGGTCTCTTCGACCCCTCGGGCGCTGCTTTCGGTGTATGACAAGGCCGGGATCGTCGAGTTCGCCACCGGGTTGTCCCGGGCCGGATGGCAGCTGCTGGCCAGTGGAGGGACCGCCGCCGCACTGAAATCGGCCGGTCTGTCGGTGACCGATCTGGCCGACTACACGGGCTATCCCGCCCTGTTGGGACACCAGGTGGTGACGCTCCACCCCCGGGTGCACGGTGGCATCCTGGCCGACCGATCCGATCCCGGTCATCGAGCCGAGATGGAACAACACGGGATAGAACCGATCGACCTGGTGGTGGTAGATCTTTATCCGTTCGAGCGCCGACCCGGCACAGAAAACATCGACATCGGAGGTACTGCCCTGATCCGGGCGGCGGCCAAAAACCATCGCAACGTGGGGGTGGTAACCGATCGGACGGATTACCAGACGGTGCTCCAGGAGATCGAACAGCAGGGAGGGTTAGGCGCCTCCACCCGGCGGACTTTGGCGAGAAAGGCCTTCGCCCGTACCGCCACCTACGACGGAACGATTGTTGGTTGGCTCGACGAGGGCGACGAAACCCTCCACCCTCCCACCCTGCATCTGTCCTTGGAGCGGGCCGAGGAGCTGCGCTACGGGGAGAACCCGCATCAGGCGTCCGCCCGTTATCGCCGGATCGGAACCCTCGCCGGCGGTTCCGAAGATCAAGCGGAATGGTGGGATGGCGTGGTACGGCTCGGAGGAATGGAACCCGGTTATCTCAACCTGTTGGACGCCGGAGCGGCCTGGGCGCTGGTGCACGACCTCGGCGACCTTCCGGCGGTGGCCGTCATCAAGCACGCCGGGCCGTGCGGGGTGGCCGCCGGGAAGAATCTCGCCGACACCTATACGAGGGCGCTGGCCTGCGATCCTCAAGCGGCCTTTGGCGGGGTAGTGGCCTTCAACCGTCGGTTGGATTCGGAAACGGTCCGGCTCATGACCGAGGCCCCCCAAGCCGATGTGGTCATCGCCCCCGACTATGAGGAAGGTACCGTTTCCGAGCTGCTGAGGCGAAGGGCCAACACCCGCATCCTCCAGGCCCCGACACCTACCGATTCCGGTCGGGAGCTGCGGCAGATCGAAGGGGGATGGCTGGCGCAATCCGCTCCTTCCTGGGCGGAAACCGACCGGAGGGCCTGGAGGGTGGTCAGCCGTCGCCCCCCGGGGTGGCTGCTGGAGGAGGCCGGGTTTGCTTGGGCGGTGGTCGCCCACGTGGCCTCCAACGGAGTGGTTCTGGCCAAGGACCGAACCGCCTGGGGAGTCGGGGCAGGCCAACCGGATCGGGTGGGGGCGGTGGCCTTGGCGGTGGACAAGGCCGGAGGTCGAGCGGAAGGCGGGGTGTGCGCCTCGGATGGGTTCTTCCCCTATCCGGACGGGGTGGAGGCGGCCGCCGGGGCCGGTATAAAGTTGGTGATCCAGCCGGGCGGCTCGGTCAACGATCAGGCCGTGATCGAGGCGGCCGACCGGTTGGGGCTGTCGATGATCTTCACCGGGCAGCGACGATTCCGGCATTGACGAAGGGTTTTGATAAATGAGCGCACAGGTTCTGGACGGTAAGGCGGTAGCGGCCCAGGTTCTGCAAGAAACCAGGGAGCGGGTGGCGGCGCTGAACGACTCCGGCAAGACCACCACCTTGGCCACGGTTCTGGTGGGGGACGATCCGGCCTCGGCCGCCTATGTGCGGTCCAAACGCAGAAGAGCCGCCGAGGTGGGGATTCGATCCGTCCATCACCAGCTTGGTGCCGACTCCTCCCAGGAGCAGGTGGTCGGGCTGATCGGCGAGATCAATGAGGATTCGGGCGTAGACGGCATCCTGTTACAGCTTCCCCTGCCGAAGGGCCTGGACGACCAGGGGGCCACCTTGACTATCGACCCCTCGAAGGACGTGGACGGTCTTCACCCTTTCAACCTGGGCATGATCGTCCTGGATCGTCCGGGTTTCGCTCCCTGCACCCCGAGCGGCTGCCTGCGCATTTTGGAGCACTATCAGGTGCCGCTGTCGGGAGCGAACGTGGTAGTGGTGGGGAGGTCGTTCCTGGTGGGGCGTCCTTTGGCCTTGTTGATGGCCTCCCGAGGGATCGACGCCACCGTTACGATCGCCCACTCGCGTACCGCCGATCTGGCCGAGGTGACCCGTCGGGCCGACGTGCTGGTGGTGGCGGTGGGCCGCCCGGAAATGGTTACCGACCAACACGTTCGAGCCGGGGCGGTGGTAATAGACGTGGGCATCAACCGGACCGAATCGGGGTCGCTGGTGGGAGACGTACACTACGAATCGGTGTCAAAGGTGGCCCAAGCCATCACGCCGGTGCCGGGTGGGGTAGGGCCGATGACGGTAGCCATGCTGATGAGCAACACGGCCCGGGCCTCCGAGATCCCCCTTTAGTAAACGAAAGAGGCGGTTCGGATTACGTAGCCGTTGATCGGTGGGCGGTCCGGATCCACTTCCATCCCTTCCAGGCCGAAAGGAGCAAGCAGCCCGTCGGTTAACTCCCATCGGTTGGGGGAGGGGTCGGCGGACAGCAACCAGGTGGGTGGTACCAGGTCGGTGCGGGAAACCTGCGGACGGGAGGCGATCGCCAGGCTGTGGGAGCGTCCCACCGAGGTCTCTACCAGCCCCCCGATCTTGACCTCCAAACCCGATTCGACGAGCATCTCGATGGCAGAGAGGGTGGAGGCGATCCCCAGGATGGCAGGCTTGAGGCTCACCAGGTCGGCGGCCTGGGAGTCGATGATCCGCCCGACCGATTCGATGGTCGGGGCCGATTCGTCCAGGCAGATCGGGGTGGCTAGCCGTCTCCGCAGCTCGGCATGGTCGTCTATCGCCCCGGCCGGTAGCGGCTGCTCGATATAGGCCAGGCCCAGCTCGTCCAGGGCGGCCAGGGCGGGGTTTTCGATCCGGTAGCTTCCGTTGGCGTCCGCCGCTATCGACAGGGCAGGGTGTTTCCTTAGGGTCTCTTCCAGCCAATGTGTATCCCGACCGGGTTCGATTTTGATCTTCACCTGCCGGACCCCGGCGTAGACCATCCGATCTACCCGGGCGACCAGGCGGCTCGGGGTTTCCTGTAATCCGATGGCGGCGCAGGCCGGTACCGCTTGACCCGATCCTCCTAGATGAGACCAAAGCGGAACCCCCTTCCGGCGGGCGGCCAGGTCGAAACCGGCCTGCTCCAGCGCTACCCGGGCGGTGGTGGGCAGGTCTTCCCTTCTAGTGGATAGCGCTTCCCATACCTCCTCTACGGTTTCGGTAGCCAAACCGGGATAAGGGGCCGCTTCCCCCCATCCGGTCAGGCCGTCCTCGGTCAACCCCACCAGGACGACCGTCCGTTCCGATAAGGTCGCATAGGAGTTGGAGAACCGGTTGTTGAACGGGATGCGCAGCTCGACCAGACGCAAGGAACCGGACATATCCTGAAACCCTACCGGCCCAATGGGGATATTTTTCATTACCCTCCTAAAATCGGGCCTGGATGAAAGGGAGTTTTATGAGCGAGCCGGCCGGAGTGAGGAGTAGCTGATGCCCGAGGGCATAACGATGGGAGAAAACGGGCTTAAAGTCCCCGACGAGCCCATTCTGCCTTTCATCGAAGGAGATGGGATTGGGCCGGATATATGGCGGGCTGCCCAGGCGGTGTTCGACGCAGCGGTCGAAATCGTCTACGGAGGGGGACGCCGGATCGCCTGGCACGAGTTGTACGCCGGGGAGACCGCCTTCAAGAAGACCGGGGAATGGCTTCCTCAGGAGACCATCAAAGGGTTTGAAGAATATCTGGTGGGGATCAAAGGGCCTTTGACCACGCCGGTAGGGGGCGGTATCCGTTCGCTCAACGTCACCATCCGACAAACCCTTGATCTGTTCGCCTGTCTACGTCCGGTGCGCTGGTATCGAGGGATTCCCTCTCCGATCCGTACCCCCCACCTGGTCGATATGGTGATTTTCCGAGAAAATACCGAGGATGTCTACGCCGGATTCGAGGTAGAGGAGGGGAGTGACGAGGCGGCCCGGTTGAGGGGCTTTCTCGGCCAGGAATACGGGTGGCACCTCCGGCCCGACTCGGGGATCGGAATCAAGCCCATCTCGGTGGAAGGTTCCAAGCGGCTGGTTCGATCCGCAATTCAATACGCGGTCACCTTCGGGAGGAGGTCGGTCACCATAGTCCACAAGGGCAACATCATGAAGTTCACCGAAGGCGCCTTCCGTAACTGGGGATATGAGGTGGCTCGGGAGGAGTTTCCCCAGCAGACCGTCACCTGGGATGAATGCGGAGGTGAGCCGGGTGATCGGATTCTCATCCAGGACGTCATCGCCGACGCCATGTTGCAGCAGGTCTTGACCCGTCCCGCCAATTACGACGTGATCGCCACCACCAACCTGAACGGGGATTATCTATCGGACGCCCTGGCCGCCCAGGTAGGGGGTATCGGCCTGGCCCCGGGGGGCAACATCAACTACGTGACCGGCCATGCCGTGTTCGAAGCCACCCACGGAACCGCCCCCAAGTACGCCGGCCTGGACAAGGTCAACCCCGGATCGGTGATCCTGTCGGGTGCCAACATGCTCCGCTACCTGGGGTGGAGGGGGGCGGCCGATCTGATCGAAGCCGCTTTGGAGGCGGTGATCGCCGACCGGATCGTTACCTACGACCTGGCCCGGTTGATGAGGTATTCGACCGAGGTGAAAACCTCCGAGTTCGGAGAGGCCCTGGTGGAGAAGATGCCCATCATCGAGCGGTACGCAGCCATGAGCGGAACCCGTCGGGCACCGAGCCATATCCGAGCCTATATGTAGGGGGCTCTCTTGATGAGTAGTCGTAAACCTAAGAAGGTCACCATCGTCGGGGCCGGCAAGTACGGGTCCACCACTGCCCAGCGCCTGGCCGCCCAAGACATCGTGGACGAGGTGGTGTTGACCGACATCGTGGAAGGTCTACCCCAGGGGTTGGCGCTGGATATGAACCAGTCCCGTCCGGTGGAGGGATACCGCACCCGGGTGGTCGGGACCAACGGCTACGCAGAGACCGCGGGCAGCGAAGTGGGCATTATCACCGCCGGGTTGGCCCGCAGGCCGGGCATGTCCAGGATGGATTTGCTGGCGGTGAACGCCCGGATCGTCCGGACGGTAACCCGGGAGCTGGTGGAGCGCTCTCCGGACATAACCCTGATCGTGGTCACCAACCCGTTGGACCAAATGACGGTTCTGGCCGCCCAGGTGAGCGGGCTGCCCAAGACTCGGGTGATGGGCCAGGCCGGGATACTGGATTCGTCCCGGTTTGCCCATTTCATCGCCGAGCGTCTGGGCACCGACATTCTGGAGGTTAAGGCCATGACCTTGGGGAGTCACGGCGAAACCATGGTTCCCGCGCCCTCCCAATGTTCGGTAGGCGGGGTTCCGCTGACCGATCTTCTCTCTGCCGAAGAGATCGACGATCTGGTGGAGCAAACCAGAAACGGAGGTGCCGAAATCGTGGCCTTCCTCAAGACGGGCAGCGCCTACTTCGCGCCCTCCTCGGCGGCGGCGATCATGGCCCGCTCGATCCTAAACGATGAGAGCATGGTGGTGCCGGTGTGCGCCTGGTTGTCCGGCGAATACGGGCTGTCGGACGTATATCTCGGGGTTCCCGCCCGTCTGGGAGCTTCCGGCGTCGAGAAGATAGTCGAGCTCGACCTGACCGAATCGGAGCGAGCCGGCCTACACGCCGCCGCCGCCAAGGTGGTCGAAAAGGTCGAAGAAATGGAGCAAATCCTGGAGGGGGTGGAGTACCCGGCCTAATACTCCACGTCTAGTTCGGCGAGGGATTTGGCCAATTCGCCCAGGGTTCGCTGGTGCTTCAGCAGCTTGGCCACGTTGCCGGAGATGGTCAGTCTCCCCTTAAAGAAGGCGGCCTGGATGTCCAGGGTTCCCTGGGAGAGGGCGGAGGCGGTTTCATAGTCGATGGTCAAGGTCAGATCAGGGTCGTCAACGGTCCCCAGCTGTAGGGTCGGCGCACCGGTGGAAAGACCGAAGTAATAGCGGGAAACCCGCCCTTCCGGTACGTCATCGATTTGGAACTGGACCAGCAAGGGAGAGTCGATCGCCGCAGCCATATCAGGATGCTCTCGGAGGGTTAGGGTGACCTGTTCCGCCCATTCGGGGCTTAGAAACTTATAGGCCATCTTCTCTCACCTCCAAATCTGCCCGCCCAAAAGCACGGTTCAACGACTACGGATTTTAGAAAGGAGATACTCGCGGTTCATCAGGGCGATGTTGTCGAGCGATATCCCTTTGGGACAGGCGCTTTCGCATTCCCCATGATTGGTGCAGGACCCGAAGTACTCCTCCATGGTTTCCACCATCCGCTCTACCCGGCTCCGGCGCTCCGGCCCACCCTGAGGAAGCAGGTTGAGATGGGCTACCTTGGCGGCGGTAAAGAGCTGAGCCGCCCCGTTGGGACAGGCCGCTACGCAGGCACCGCATCCGATGCAGGCGGCCGCATCCATAGCCGCATCCGAGGTTTCCTTGGGGACGGGTATCAGGTTGGCCTCCGGTGCCGAGCCGGTGGGGGCGCTTATGTAGCCGCCGGCCGTGATAATCCGGTCGAAGGGGCTGCGGTCCACCACCAGGTCTCTGATGATGGGGAAGTTGGTGGCTCGCCACGGCTCGATGACCAGGGTGTCGCCGTCGGAGAACTCTCTCATATGAAGCTGGCAGGTAGCGGTGTTGCGCTGCGGTCCGTGGGCTTGGCCGTTGATCATCACCCCGCACGAACCGCAGATGCCCTCTCGGCAGTCGTGGTCGAAGGCGATGGGTTCGAAACCCGAGGTGAGGAGCTTTTCGTTCAGGATGTCGAGCATCTCCAGAAAAGACATATCCGGCTGGACGTCGACGGCCCGGTAGGTCTCGAAGCGACCCTCCGCCTCGGGGCTTTCCTGTCGCCAAACCCGTAAGGTCAAATCCATCCTCGTCTCCCTACTTATAGCTACGCCGGCTGGGCCGGACGTACTCGAACTCCAGCGGCTCCTTATTCAGGATAGGTTCCTCACCGTTCGTCCAACCCCAGGCGGCCACGTAGGAGAAGTTGTCGTCGTCCCGTTCGGCTTCACCGTCTTCGGTTTGGTGCTCGATACGGAAGTGGCCGCCGCACGATTCCTCCCGATGCAGGGCGTCGATACACATCAGCCGACCCAGCTCCAGAAAATCATCCACCCGTCCGGCCTTTTCGAGCGACTGGTTCAAGGAGTGGCCGTCCCCCGGGACCAGCAGGTCGTGATCGAACTCTTCCTTGAGGGATTCGATGGCGGAGATGGCCTGTCTTAGACCATCCGCGTTGCGCTCCATGCCGCAGTGCTCCCACAGGGTTTTGCCCAGCTCGCGATGGAACCAGTCGGGCGATCTGGTACCGCCGCCGGTCAGGTAGCCCTCGATCCGCCAGCGGACCCGACTTCGGGTTTCCTCAAACACCGGATCGGTGGTGGGGACCGTCTTTTCGCCCAGTCGGGGGGCCAGATAGCCGCCCAGCGTGTAGGGGATGACGAAGTAGCCGTCCGCCAGCCCCTGCATCAAGGCCGAAGCCCCCAAACGGTTGGCCCCGTGGTCGGAAAAGTTGGCCTCTCCCAACGCATACAGCCCGGGGATGGTGGTCATCAGGTTGTAATCCACCCACAGGCCGCCCATCGTGTAATGCATGGCGGGATAGATCCGCATCGGGGTCAGGTAAGGATCCTCGCCGGTAATGCGTTGGTACATGTCGAACAGATTGCCGTAGCGTTCCCGCACCGTGTCCTCGCCCAGCCGGCCCAGGGCGTCGGCGAAGTCCAGATAAACCCCATTTTGGAGTGGCCCCACTCCTTTTCCTCCGTCCACCTCCAGCTTGGCGGCCCGGGAGGCCACATCCCGAGGGACCAGGTTCCCGAAGGCCGGATAGCGTCGCTCCAGGTAGTAGTCGCGATCGGCGTCCGGTATCTCCTCCGCCGGCCGAGGATCGCCCGAACGCGAGGGAACCCAAATCCGGCCGTCGTTGCGTAGCGACTCGGACATCAGCGTCAGCTTGGATTGGAACTCGTCGGACGGGGGGATGCAGGTGGGATGGATCTGGGTGTAGCAGGGGTTGGCGAACCAGGCCCCTTGGCGATGGGCCCGCCATACCGCGGTGACGTTGGATTTCATGGCGTTGGTGGACAGGAAGTAGACGTTGCTGTAGCCGCCGGTGGCCAGCACCACGGCATGTCCGGCATGGGAATCGATGGTTCCGTCGATCAGGTCGCGGGTTATGATCCCCACCGCCTGTCCGTCCTTGACCACCACGTCCAGCATCTCGGTCTGGGTAAAAAGCTCGACCGTTCCCAGATCAACCTGGCGCATCATGGCCTGATAGGCCCCCAGCAACAGCTGCTGTCCGGTCTGGCCCCGGGCATAGAAGGTGCGGGAAACCTGTGCCCCGCCGAAGGAACGGTTGGACAGCAGCCCTCCGTATTCCCGGGCGAAGGGTACGCCTTGGGCGACGCACTGGTCGATGATCTCCACCGACAGCTGGGCCAGTCGATAGACGTTGGACTCACGGGAGCGATAGTCTCCGCCCTTCACGGTGTCGTAGAACAGTCGATGGATGGAGTCGCCGTCGTTGGGATAGTTCTTGGCGGCGTTGATGCCACCCTGGGCCGCAATGGAATGTGCCCGCCGACCGCTGTCGTGGAAGGTGAACGCCTTGACCTGATAACCCAACTCGCCGAGGGTGGCGGCGGCGGAAGCCCCGGCCAACCCGGTTCCCACCACGATTATGGTGAAGCGGCGTTTGTTGGCCGGGCTGACCAGGTTGATGTCGGCCAGGTGGTTTTCCCAGCGTTCGTTGATGGCTCCGGTGGGGACTTTGGCGTCCAAACCGTTTTGGTTCTCCACCGTCTTAAGCCACGATCCCGAGGGCGATGGCGACGGGCACGGCCAGAAACCCACCGGTCACCACCACCGCAAACGTGTGGGCGAAGAGGGGACGGAACTGATTGAACCGGGGATGGTTGAGGCCGAGACTCTGGAAAAGGCTCCACGCCCCGTGCCAGACATGGAAGGCCAGGGCCAGCTGGGCGGCCACATAAAGTACCCAAACCGGCCAACGGCTCAGGCTGGAGACCAGGTTGTGATAGACGGAGCCCCGGACGAAATCGGGGTTGACGGCTTCTACCCCTATAGTCAGATCGGCCAGATGCCAGGCCAGGAACAGCAGGACGATGATTCCACTCCAACGCATGGTTCTGCTTGCGTAATCGGCGGCCAGATAGTTTCGAGGTGACTGGTATCGGGTTTGTCGAGCGGCCCGGTTGCTTCTGGTGAGGGAGTAGGCGGAGTGGATGTGGATGAGGAAGGCGACCGCCAAGGGGATTCTGATGAAGGCCCATAACACCAGCGTGCGGGGGAAAAATTGTATGCCCAGCTCTCGTAGTTCCTCGCCGTACTCGTCGATACGGTACTCCCCACCGTGGGCGCCCTCGAAGACGTGGAGGTTCCCGATCATGTGGCCCAGGATGAACCCCAGCAGCACCACCCCGCTGATGGCCATGGCATACTTTTTGCCCGTATCGGTGCGATAAACCGACAGGATCGGTATTCGCATCAGCGGGTTGCGAGCCGGACCACGGTTTTTCAGCACACCCTTTACCTTAACCGGATTCCCTCTCCTCAATGAACGAACACATCAGGGTCTGGATGACTGGGGGTTTGGAGTTGATTTGATGCTTTGACTATCCTAGACTAAACTTACACCAATGTAATTGCGGCCTTGTAAGTAGGAGGCAGGTTGCAGCGCGAAATCATTGAGGCCTTGGCGGTGGAGCCGGTCGGTTGGCGGGAGTTCGCCAACTGCTTGGGGGCCAACGAGGATCTCTTCTTTCCCGATCGGGGCGCATCAACGCGGGCGGCCAAACAGATCTGTGCCGAATGTCAGGTGCGGGTGGATTGTCTTGAGTATGCGGTGACCCAGGGAGAGAAGTTCGGCATCTGGGGCGGCCTATCCGAGCGGGAGCGAAGGAAAATCCGAAAACGAAGAGCTATGGAGGCTCAGAAAAGAGCCGTTTCCTAGCCCTCCACCTTGTATCCTGGATGGTCAATGTACAGTAGGAGCCTCATGACAACTTTTTTCACCGTATTTAAGAAGCGATTTAAGAAGCGCTTCGGGCTGTGGGTTCTGGTGGGTTTCCTGGTTGTTGCGGGTGCCTGTACCTCCGATAGCGAAGAGCCTCCGGCCGAAGAAGAGTCCACCACTTCCTCTACGGTTACGCCGGCTACGACTATAGACACCACCTCCACCGTCGGCACTACCTCCCCCACCACCACAACCACCCTCCCCGAACCTGTGGAAGAGTTCCCCGGACCTGAGGTTCTGGCCTACTTGGAAGACCTTCGCTCAATAGCGGTGGACATAGGCCAAATGGCTTTGGACATGCGGGCGGCCAACAACGACTGGGATAACCGTTCCGTAACCGACGTTTCCTATGGCGAAACCGAGGAGGCCTTGGTTGAAATCAGAAACCGGGCCCAGCTGCTGCGGGATTTGATCGGGTCCGTCCAGCCTCCGGAGGGTTACGGGCTTCCGATCGAGCACCAGACCGCTTGGGCTGCTTCCGGAGAGATGGCCGATGCCGCCACGGAAGCTCTGGCCGGGCTGAGGTCGCCGGACACCGGCGAGCGCCGCCGGGCGGGACTTAACGACTTCATAATCGCCTTTGAACGGTTCAACGGTGCCATCAACCGGATAGTGGACATCATCGGAGTGGGAGAGTTCACCGATCTTCCGGTTATCACGGTTGCTACTACGGAAGCCACCACCACCACGAGCACCACCCCGGCTGCCCAAACCACGACCACTACCACAGCAGCAGCCGAAACGACCACCACCAGCTCGAGCTCTACCACGACCACCACCACGGAGATAGAACCCACGGACTCCACGCTGATTCCAGGTCCGACCACCACTGCCGACCCGGCAGAGGTGGGGTTTACGTTGATTGATAGTGGAGCGGATAATGACGGGGCTCGAATTTGGAAGATCGTCCAGGTGGATACCCTTACCACCAAGGCGCAGTTGTCCGGGCTGGCCGCCCGGCTTTCGGCCGAATATCGACTGTTAGACCAATACCAAGCCCTGACCATCTACTTTTCCCACTTTCCGGAAGGTACCTCCACCCTGGGTTGGTGGGTAGACGCCCCATATGGCGATTGGACGCGGGCGGGAGAGGTAGACAAAGGCGATTATTCCCTTCACCAGGTGGTGGATATGACCGTCGAAAAGGACTGGTCGCTCCTGCCGACACCACAGCAAATGAACCTGTTTCGGGCTTTGCGGAACTTTAGGGAAACCTACGCGGCGCAAAACAACGTCAGCCTCCCTCTGGCCGACCTCATCCCCACCGCCGCCACCGCCCTGGGTTATAGCGAAGCCGAGCTGCGGGGAGCCTTAGACGCCTGGACCGCCTGGACCGCCTAGGAATTATTGGCGGGTACGCAACCGGCGGATCCTGTTAACATCAAGGGAACCTTTTAGGAAGGGAGAGACGAGTTGATTCCTAAGATCGCCGGTGGCGAGGTAATCGTAATCCTCATCGTGGTTCTTCTTCTGTTCGGTGCCAGGAAGCTTCCGGAGTTGGCTCGATCTTTGGGTAGCTCCGCCCGTGAGTTTCGCAAGGGAATCGAAGAAGGACGTTCGGAAGACGGGACTGGGGATGAGTCCGCTTCAGGCCAGACCATGTCGACCACCGAGCCCAACAACACCACTACCACCACCGAAACCTAGCTGAACGAGACCGTCAGCCTCCTAGTTGGACAAGGCGGACAGATAGTCTTCGATGTGGCGGGCCTCGGCCAGCTCCTCCGATTTGATTATGTCTGTTACCGTCCCCTTGGCGTCAAGCACGAAGGTGGTGCGAACCGCCGCCCCTAAAGACGAGTTGAACACGCCGTACACCTTGGAAACCTCTCCGTGTGGCCAAAAGTCGCTGAGTACCGGATACTCGATTTCCTCCTGTTCTGCCCAGGCCCCGTTGCTGAAACGGGTGTCGCAGGTGATGGCCACCACGTTGGCCCCCAGGTCGGTTAGCTTGCCCAGGTTTTCCTGTAGCTCGCACAGCTCGCCGGTGCATACCCCGGTGAAGGGGAAGGGGATGAAGACCAGCAGGGTCTTGTTTCCTCGCAGGCTTTCCAACGTCACCTGATCGTTGTTGGAGTTCGGCAAGGAGAAGTCCGGTGCCGCCTGTCCGATTTCTATAGCCATTTTGCTTTACCTCTATCTAGATGGATACCGTCTGTTGGGCTACGGTATTCTATTCACCCCGAGTAGGTATACCTATTCGGTGAAGGAATCGTCCAGTAGAACCCGGGCCGCCCATCCGGTGACGTCCTCGATCTCCTGAACGGTGGGTAGGTTCTTGCTGCTCAGCCAGACTTTCCCGACCGCTTCCGACCCCCATCGCTCCCGAACCTCATAGTAGAAATCGGTGCCTCCGCCGGTGGCGGCAGTGGTCTTCGGAAAAGCCCCGGCGCTCTCCAACTCCTCGTATCGGGCGGACAGATGTTCGATCCAGGCCGAGGTTATCTCTTCTCGGTCGGGGAGATAGCCCTCGCTTGCCTCTCCTACCAGATAGGTTACGTATCCCTCCAACATGCTCATGGCGGCTTGCAGCTTTTCGTGCCGATCTTCGTCGATCTCGCCCGAAAAAAGAGTTGGCCCGAAATCGAAATTGCCTACTGGTAGTTGAGGGTCGGTGAGGGCGTCCTGCCACTCGGGAAGCAGGTTGAGGTCAAACTCGAGGTCCGGGGTCAGGTCACCGAGCAGGTCGATAAGGTAGGGGCGCACCCAGGGCAAACCCAGCAGGGCTTCGTGTGCCACTTCGTGCAAAGCCACCCACATTCTTACCTGGAGCGGGTCGAGGTCGTATTCGGAGGCGAAACGTTCGATAGCCGGGATGTGAAAGGTGAAGCCCAGCGGCCGGGCGGTGGGGAGACCGGTATCAAAGGATCCGAAGGCGCAGGAGAGGCTACCGGCCAGAAGACCGGCGTGGAGCCCGGCCATTATCGCCCCCAAAGGTTGGAGCAGGGAATCGAGCGGGCCCTCGCCTCCGCCCTTAAGGTCTGCCAAGGATTCAACCATATAACCGAAGGAGCGCAGATGCAGCCGGGCCCAGCCCTTCCGGTCGACCAGAACCGGTTGCAGAGTGTGGTCGACTCTTAAATCGGTGGCGTCGGTAAACCTCATCCGGGCTGTCTGGGCAATCTCCAGATATTCGTCGGCCAACCAGGGATCGATGGCTTCGGACGGCCCGGACAGGTGGTCGGCCAGCTGATCGGCCAATGCCCAGTTGATCCGCCCCGGTTCTTGTAGGAGCTCCATGAGTTCCTCTAGGAGGTTGCGTTCGGCCACCTTTGAGACCTCCGGATGTGGTTTGTCCAAGTTTCGACAATTCTAATGGCCGGTAGGTGCGTAAACTCCCTCGCATGTCCTCACCTCTTGAGAATGGCACGACCGGACGAAGGGTTCGGGTTTCACCTCGACCGATCGACCCGGGGGCCCTGATAACCGAGGTAACCGGTGCCGAGAGCGGGGCAATCGCTCTTTTCCTGGGAACGGTTCGGGACCATTCGCCGGATCGGGAGGGAATCACCCATCTGGAGTACGAGGCCTACCAAACCCAGGTGGAGGCCAAGATAGAAGAGGTAGTCAAGGAAGCCGATTCCCGTTGGCAGATCAACCGGATGGTGGTGGAACATCGGGTGGGTCGGGTGGATCTAACCGAGATCTCGGTAGCGGTGGCCGTGGCCTGCGGTCACAGAGAGGAGGCCTTTGCCGCCGCCCGCTATCTGATCGACGAGCTCAAGGCCCGGGCCCCCATCTGGAAAAAGGAGGTCTGGCCGGAAGGTGAAGCCTGGTCACCGGGTGCTTGAAGCCGGGTTCTTCAACTACTTTTTTTGAACCGGTCAGTTGTCGGGGTGGGATGGTTTCGACAGGTTCCAGACGGTGGGGGTGAGACCGGCGGCCAGGAAGATCTTTATGGCGTCGCCGATCAGAAACGGTTCCATGCCCTTGTCGAAAGCGGTTAGAAAGTCCCAGGAGAAGTAGCTCATCAGCCAGGCAACGCCGAGGGTGTAGATGATCAGGTTACCGAACAGAAAGGTGAACACCGAGGTACCGAAGCGGCGGTCGTAGCGTCTTTCGGCCAGGTAACCCGTGACATAGGCCGCCACTATGAATCCGGCCAGATAGCCGGCGGTCGATCCGGTCAAGGTTTCCCAGCCTCCGGTTCCTCCGGCATAGAAGGGGAGTCCCACCCCACCCAGGGCCACATAAAGGAGCTGGCTTGCGGCCCCGGCCCGGGATCCGAGCACCGCCCCGGTCAGCAACACCGCGAAGGTCTGGCCGGTGATGGGAACGGGGGTAAAACCCAGAGGGATGGAAATCTGGGCGCAGGCCGCGGTCAGAAGGGCGAAACCAAGCACCCGAACCGCGGTTGCGATCCGGGCGTCTAGCTTTCCGAGCGGCAGGATACGGGTGGATAGAACCTCAGGCTGGTAGGTCATATGGCAATTCTCTTCCTTTATTCGGCGGGGTCATCTACTTTAGGTTTACTTTTCTTTGACTCGGTGGGTTTGGATCGCGTTTCAGCCTCAAAATTGATGCGGGAAGGTTGTCCTCCCCGGTGATTATTCTCGGGGTTGAGTACCCAAGTTATCTCGGGCTTCAGGCAGGAAAAAACTTTTCAGATGCAAGGCCAATCCGATGCTTCCCCTTCTATGCCGAGCGGGCAGGCCAAAACCAGATCGTTTTTCTGGCCGGTATTTGTTGCAGTGGTGGTGTTGTGTGCGGCGGTGCCATTGGGTCTCTGGTTCGTAACCGTCCCCTATTACGCCACCTGGCCGGGCCCGGTCAAAGAGGTGGTGGACTACATCAGCATAGAAGAAGGCCCGACTGTTCATCCCCTGAACGGAGACCTCTATTTGCTTACCGTCAGCCTGCAGGAAGTGAACGTCTACGGGGTGGTGGAGGGTTGGCTTGATCCCGACGTGGATCTGGTAGGCCGTTGGAACATACGTCCCGAAGGGGTTACGCCGGAGGAGTATCGGCAGGCCAACCTGACCGCGATGGAAAGGTCCATGGATAACGCGGTGGTGGCGGCTCTTGATTATCTGGAAATACCCATCGAACGGGGTGTAGGTGGGGTGCGGGTGGCATCGGTGTTGCCGGACGGCCCGGCCGCAGGGATTGTCGAAGTGGGTGACGTGGTGGTAGCGGTGGGAGGCACCCCGGTAACCAGTCGAGCCGAGGCGATCGAGACGATCTCTTCCCGGGCGGTCGACGACCTGGTGGTTCTGGATGTCTTGCGGGAAGAGGAGCGGGTCAACCTCAACGTGACCTTGGGGGAGCACGTCGACTTTCCGGGCCAACCCATGGTCGGGGTAGGTTTGGAGGTTTATCCCCCCCCGGCGGAAATACCTTTCGAAATCGAAATCGACCGGGCTACTTCGGGTGGAGGCCCGTCGGCGGGGATGATGTACAGCCTGGGGCTGATCGATCTTCTCACCGAAGAGGACCTGGTGGGAGGCAAGATCGTGGCCGGGACCGGCACCATTTCGCCGGACGGGGTGGTCGGTCCGATCGGCGGTATCCGCCAGAAGGTGATCGCCGCCCAAGACGCCGGGGCCGGATTCATCCTGGTACCAGAGGATAATTATGCGGACGCCCTGACCGTTAAAGGAGATGCGGTGGAAATCTTTTCGATTTCGACCATAGACGAGGCGGTTGAAGCCCTAAGGGAAGCGGGCGGTTAGGCCCATCGCCGATTGATAGTCGATTTATCCAGAATCTTATTCCCTATTTATCCACAATCCGGTAGGCTTACTCACAATGAGTCGGGATGTTCCTAGCACAGATTTTGAACAGGTGACCTTCGGAAGAACCCTGTTCGGATACGATCCGGAGGAGGTACGCGCCTTCGTAGAAGAGGCCGGAAAGCGCATCGCCGAGCTGTCGGAGTTGGTACATGGCGGCCCCTCCCAACCCCAGGCTGTAGACGATTACCACCTCTCTCAGGCCAAAGAGGAAGCGATGGCGCTAAGGAAAGCGGCCTGGGAGGCGGCCTTGGCGATGTTGGAGTCGGCCGGCGCCGAGGTGGCTTCCATGCGGAGCCAGGCGGAACAGGAAGCCTTGGAGATAATCGACGAAGCCGAGCGTCGGGCGGTGCGAAATCGGGTAGCGGCCCGAAGGGACAGCAAAAACACCCTGGCCAACGCTCGGGCCGAGCACGATCGCCTGGTTGACATGGCGAAACGTCTCAGCCAGGAAATAATGGCCGGAAAGGTGACCGATGAGAGGCCGGACGGAGAGGAGTGGGCGCAGATGATGGCGGGAACCACCCGGTATCCGGTGGTATCCATTCCGTCTATTCCCCCAAGCGAAGCGGATGAAAACGCCACGATACGTATTATCCATCCGGTGGAGGCCGAAGAAGCGGAGCTAAAGGATGTACCCCGACCTGCCCAAGAAAACGGGGGTGCCTATTCCCCGGTACCTAATCCGGATTGGGCGGATGGTTCCCGAACCATCCGCGTGGTAGAAACGTCTCCCCCTCCATCGAAGGACGAGGTAGACGGGGTGGAGATGGCTCGGGAAGTGGCTTCCCTCAAAGCGGTCCAAGCCGAGCAGGAAAGCAAAGAACCCGAAGCCCACCCGGATTATCCGCCTCAGAAGCCGGCCGTCTCGACTAATGGCCACCGGCGCAGGAGCCGGGAAACCCGGCCGGTAGCTCCTCCTAACCGGGAGAACCGTGAGAACGGGCGGGCAAATGAGAACGGGCAGGCACTTGAAAAGGATTCATCGGTGCACGATGAATTGACCCGGCTGTTCACCCGTTTACGTGAACTCGCCCCCCGCTAGAGGAGACAACCCCCCTCCCCGGGTCACCGTGCTGACCGGTTACCTAGGTGCCGGCAAGACTACCCTGGTCAACCATCTGCTCTCCGCCGACCACGGCTATCGCATCGCGGTGATCGTCAACGAGGCAGGTGACATCGGCATCGACGGCGACCTGGTGGTGTCGTCGGACGAGGAAGTGATCGAGATGGCGAACGGCTGCGTATGCTGCACCCTTTCGGTTCGACAAGACCTGACCGCCACCCTCAAAAAGCTACTGGAGCGACCGGATTCGCCTCGATATTTTCTGATAGAGGCCAGCGGCTTGGCCGACCCGGTACCCCTCACCCAGGCCTTGTTCGTGGACGGTTTGGCCGACCAACTGGTCTTGGACGGAGTGATCACCATGGTCGATTCCCAGCACATTGAGCACCATTTGGACCGGTTCGACTCCAACCCGACCGACAGCCGGGCGGCCGATCAGATCCTGTGCGCCGATCGCATAGTTCTTAACAAGACCGATCTGGTAGGTACGTCCGACTGCGATCGGATCGAGGGACGTATCCGCACCCTCAACAGCACCGCTCCACTGATCAGAACCAGATACGCTCGGGTCGATCCGGGCCTGCTCCTCGGGATCGGAGCCTTTGATCCGGCCCGCCAAGCCGTTGAATCAGGTCGCTTCGGAATCGAATCCGAACCGGCGGACCACACCCTACAGGCCACCAGTCTGGAGGTATTCGACGAGCTGGACCGGACGCGTCTGTTGGCCTGGTTGCAGGCCCTGGTCGATGACCGGGCGGAGGATATCCACCGGATCAAGGGCATACTGGCCCTGGCCGGAGAGACCCAACCCATTGTCTTGCAGGGTATTCGTTCCGTGTTCGAGTTGTATCCAGGAGGATCATGGTCGGAGGGTCGTTCCAGCCGCCTGGTGGTGATCGGACGGGACCTGGACGAGGAGATGTTGCGGGAGGGTCTGGCCGGATGTCGGGCGGAGCAAACGCACTAATGCCGGAAAATGAGGCGACCCGACTTCTGGTCTGGACCGAGTCGAACATGGGGCTTCTGGCTGAAATAGGGGAGGAGTTCGAGCGGAACAGGCCCTTTGCCGACATCAGAATCGGAGTGTCCCTTCATTTGGAGGTTAAGACCGCCGCCCTGTTGCTGATGCTCCGAAAAGGAGGGGCGGAGGTGGTGGCGGTGGGGAACTACGGCACCACCCAGGACCACATAGTCGAATTGCTACAAGATCGGGGGATAGATGCCCGGGGTAGCGGCGCCGACAGCCGCGAGCGGCATCTTGATCTGGTCAGGTCGGTGGTGGAATCCTCGCCCCACCTTCTGTTGGACAACGGGGCGGACCTGATCAGGTTGGCGTGCGACCTGGGGCAGGAGGTGATCGGCGCAACCGAGGAAACCACCTCCGGCCACATGCGGTTGGAGACCGAGTTGGCCGGTCGGGTGCCGTTCCCGGTGATAGTGGTCAACGACTCGCCGCTTAAGGCGATAGTCGAGAACCGGCATGCGGTGGGCCAGTCGGTGTACGAATCCTTCTGTCGACTGACCAACCTGATGCCCCAATCCAAGACCCTGTTGGTGGTGGGATACGGATGGTGCGGGAGGGGTATCGCCCACTACGCCCGGTCGAACGGGATGCAGGTTCGGGTGGCCGAGGCGGATGAGATCAAGGCGCTGGAGGCGGCGGTGGACGGCTTTCCGGTCGGGTCGGTGCACGAGATGATCGGAGTCGCCAACCTGGTTATCACCGCTACCGGTGCCCCCCGAGTAGTGGACGAAGCCGCCCTAAGCCTCCTTCAAGACGGTGCTTTGCTCGCCAATGCGGGACATTTCGACCGGGAAATCGACCTGGAGGCCCTGGACGGTATGACGGCCAAAACCATTTCGCTCGGCAACACCATAGAACGACATGTGTTGCGGGACGGCAGAACGGTGGATCTGATCGCCCGGGGGCGCATGATCAACCTGGCCGGAGAGGGAGCGAAGGGGAACAGCATCCATTCCATGGACCTGGGCCTCGCCCTCCAGGCCCGATCCCTGGAGCGGATCCTATCGGGGCATGAGGGCTTGGCGGCCGGACCACAACCCGTTCCCGACGATATCAATCGGGGTCTGGCCCGCCGGTTTATAGCCACTTTGGGGAAGTCCGGCTAGGTGGGGATACAGGCCACGTTTTGGTTGTCTATTCTTAGGGTCAGGGTAAAACCGAAATTGTCGAGACCGGAGGAGGAGATCCGCAAGTGATAAAAACAATCCAAACCCTAACCCGAAAAAGTTGGTTGGCCGGGTTGGTCGTGCTGGCCCTGGTAGCGGCGGCCTGCGGCGATGACGACGAAGGACGTGATCCCGATGCCCCGATTCGGATCGCCATGGTCGGGCCGAGCGCTTCCAACGACCTGGCCTTCACCCAGAGCATGGTCGATTCTTTGGACCGTCTGGGGCAGGAACACGACATCGAGGTGGACATCACCGACGGCACCTTTGTCATCGAAGACGCGGCGGTGGCGATCCGCGGCTACGCCGAGGACGGATTCGACATCGTTCTCGCCCACGGGTCCCAGTTCGGTGGCTCACTCTCAGAGATAGCTCCCGACTATCCCGACACCTACTTCGCCTGGGGTACCAGCGCCGACACCTTCGGCCTGGAAAACGTCTACTCCTACAGCGTTAAGGCGGATCAGGGGGGCTACATAAACGGTGTGATGGCCGGTCACCTAACCGAGTCGAATATCGTGGGAGTGGTCGGACCGATCGAAGTGGGGGACATCAAGGCCTATATAGACGGGTTTGCCAACGGGGTGAAATCGGTGGACTCCGCGATCACGGTCAACATCAACTACATCGACTCCTTCAGCGACGTGGCCCTGGCCGCCGAGGCCGCCCAAGCCCATGTCGATGCCGGTGCCGACGTGCTGACCGGGGTTTCGCAGATGACGGTGGGAGCCACCGGAGTAGCCAACGATCACGGCGTCATCTGGTTCGGCTCGCAGTCGGATCAGACCCCGCTCGGTGAGGACATCGTGGTGGCGTCCCAGATCTATAACTGGGATTACCAGCTAGGCGAGATCGTCGATGATCTGCTGGCCGGCGTAAAGAACGGGCGGGTTATCACCGCCGACTTCAACAACGGCGGGTTGTCGATGGCCTACAACCCCGGTTTCGCCCTTCCGTCCGCAGTGAGGGCCGCCGCCGACGAAACCGAGGCAGGCATTCGGGACGGTTCCATTTCCACCGGCTACGAATAAGAGGACAGACTTTCTTAGAAAAGATTTGAGTTAGGTCGGGTGCGCCGCCCTTCCGGCAAAGCCGGACGGTGTGCCCGCCCTAACCTCTTGATGTTCGGAGTTTGATCTGATCTCGAAGCGCAGAATCTTTCTGGCGCGTATCGCCGGACCGGGCGTGCTGATCGGGGCGGTGCTGGCCGCCGGACTGATCGGCGCGGTCATGCTGCTCGTTCTGGGGGCTAATCCGCTGACCGGCTACGCCGCCCTGATCGACGGGGCCTTCGGAGGTACCAAGAACCTGGCCAACAGCGCCCTGAAAGCCATGCCTCTGCTGCTGGTGGGGGCCGGTATAACCGTGGCCTTCCGGACCGGGGTGATCAACATCGGTGGGGAGGGTCAGATCATCGCCGGGGCCATCCTCTCCACCCTGCTGGTTCTGGCCCTGCCCGACGTACCACGCCTGATCCTGTTGCCGTCCGCCTTTCTGTTCGGGGCTATCGGGGGTGCCATCTGGGGTGGTATGGCCGGTGCGCTCAAGTCCTATGCCGGGGTCAACGAGATCCTCAGCACCATCATGCTCAACATCATCGCCGTCCAGATTCTCAACCTGCTGCTGAGGGGGCCGTTGATGGATCCCGGCGAGATCGAACGAGGCTCGCGTATCCCCCATACGGAGCGGCTGAGCGGCAACGCCGACCTTCCCATACTGCCCGGCGGCACCCGACTGCATTTCGGGGTGATAGTGGCGGTGGTCATGGCGGTGGTCTGCTACGTCCTGCTGTTCCGCACCACCCAAGGTCTCCGCCTGCGGGCCTCCGGCCACAACCCCTTCGCCTCCCTTTATGCGGGGATGTCGGTGAAGCGCAACGTGGTGCTGGCCTTCATGTACAGCGGGGCCATGTGCGGGCTGGCCGGGGTGACCCTGGTGTTCGGCAGCGAAGGGCATCGGCTGGCAACCGACGGCGGAGCGACTACTTTTACCGGCGCGGCCGGGTTCAATGGCATCGTGGCCGCCCTGTTCGGCGGGCTCCATCCGTTGTGGACCATTCCGGCCTCCTTCCTGTTCGGTGCCCTGCTGGTGGGGGCCAACGCCATGCAACGAGAGGTACAGGTTCCGGCCGCCCTGATCCTCGGGCTGAACGGGCTGGTGGTGGTCTTCGTGGTAGCCAGCCTTCAGACCAGGGTGAGGCTGGCCCAGATCGCCTCCCGACTTCGCGGCGAGGAACAAGCGGATCTCTCCCTATCAGACGAGGCGAGCTCAGCCGAGGCCGGGGCGGATACCTCGTGAGCGACTTCTTCACCGCCACGGTTTTGTTGGCCACCTTGGCTTCGGGTATCCGGCTGGCCACGCCGTTCCTGCTGGCGGCGCTGGGCGAAACGCTCGGGCAGAAAAGCGGGGTGCTGAACCTGGGGGTGGAGGGGGTGATGCTGTTAGGGGCCTACGGTGCCTACTACGCCACCCTCCGCACCGACAGCGTTCTGATCGGCATCGGGGTGGGGGTACTGGTAGGAGCGTTCATGGGGGTGGTCTACGGCGTGGTAACCCTGGCGCTCAAGGCGGAGCAGGGCATCAGCGGGATCGGTATCTTCATCTTTGGCCTGGGCATCAGCGACCTGCTCTTCCAGAAGCAGGTGGGAACCCCCACCCCCATCGACGGCCTGGGCCACTTCTCGATTCCGGTTCTCGGCGACCTGCCCCTGATAGGGGAGGCGCTTTTCCAGCAGAACGTGCTGGTGTATGTGGCCTTTCTGCTGGTTCCTGCCCTGTGGTTCGTGATCAACCGCACCACCTTCGGGCTGAACGTCAAGGCGGTGGGCGAAACCCCGGAAGCGGCCGACAGCCTGGGCGTGAGCGTGGACCGTACCCGCTACATCACCATCATCGTCGGAAACGCCATGGCCGGACTGGCCGGGGCCGCCCTGGCGCTGGAGCTGGCGATCTTCCAGCAGAACCTGACCAACGGGCACGGGTTCATTGCCATCGCCCTGGTCTACTTCGGGGCGTGGCGTCCCTCCGGCGTGATGGCCGGAGCCTTGGTGTTCGGCCTGATCCAGGCGATGGTCCTGCAGTGGAAGACGCTGGGGATCGTGGTAGGCACCACTGCCAGCATCGTCGGTATGTTCCCGGCGGTGCTGACCATCCTGGTATTGGTGGTGGTTTCCCGAGGTACGGGAGCGCCGGCCGCCCTGACCCGACCCTTCGAGCGAGGGCACTAGCTGATGACCGACACCACCAACGGCGAGGTTCTGCTTGAGCTGGACGGCATAACCAAGCAGTTTCCGGGTGTGCTGGCCAACGACCGGGTGGACTTCGACGTGAAGAGCGGAGAGGTACACACCCTGTTGGGCGAGAACGGTGCGGGCAAGAGCACCTTGATGAAAATCCTCTACGGCCTCTACAACGCCGACGAGGGCGAGATCCGTCTGCGGGGCAATCCGGTCACGATCAGCTCCCCCTCCGACGCCATAGAGCAGGGCATTGGGATGATCCATCAGCACTTTATGCTGGTACCCACCCTCACCGTCGCCGAGAACGTGGCGCTGGGCCTGCCCTCCTCCAAGCGAATGTTGATGGACCTCACACCGGTTCGGCAACGGATTCGGGAGCTCTCCGACACCTACGGCCTGGCGGTCGACCCCGACTCTTATATCTGGCAGCTGGCGGTGGGGGAACGCCAACGGGTAGAGATTCTCAAGGCGATCTACCGGGACGTGTCCCTGCTCATCCTGGACGAGCCCACCTCGGTGCTCACCCCCGCCGAGGTAGATGACCTCTTCGAGACCCTGCGCCAGATGACCCGAGGGGGACGGGGTCTGGTTTTCATCTCCCACAAGCTCCACGAGGTTATGGCGTTGTCCGACCGCATCACCGTGCTGAGATTGGGGCGGGTCACCGGACGGACCACTCCGGCGGAGACCAGTCGGGAGGACCTGGCGCACATGATGGTGGGCAGGCAGGTGAAGCTGGCCCCCACCCGAACCGATTCCACCGTCGGGGAGGCCCGGCTGACAGTTCGAGGGCTGAACGTGATCGGAGACCGGGGAACACCGGCGGTGACCGATCTGGATATAGAGGTTCGAAGCGGCGAGGTGGTGGGTATAGCCGGTGTGTCCGGCAACGGTCAGCGGGAGCTGGCGGAGGCTTTATCGGGCCTGCGCCCGGTCGCCTCCGGGGAGGTGATTATCAACGGGACCGACACCACCAACCGAAGTCCCAAGGAGATCAGACGACTGTCGGTGTCCTACATACCGGAGGAGCGGATGAGAGACGGCACGGTGGCCGAGTTCAGCGTGGCCGAGAACCTGATCCTCACCGACCATGACCTTCCGCCGATCAGCCGCCGGGGGTTCTTGGATTTCAACCAGATCAAGCAGGTGGGTTCGGCGCTGGTCAAACGCTTCACCGTCAAAACGCCCACCCTGGAGACGCCCACCTCCAGCCTTTCCGGGGGGAACATCCAGAAGCTAATCATCGCCCGCGAGCTATCGGGCGACCCCGAGCTGCTGATCGCCGCCCAACCCACCCGTGGGGTGGACATCGGTGCCGCAGAGTACATCCATTCGGTCCTGATGGGACAGCGCGCCCAGGGCACCGCCATCCTGCTCATCTCCGAGGACCTGGACGAGGTGATGGGCCTGGCCGACCGGATCGCGGTCATGTTCGAGGGAAGGATCATGGGGGTTCTCGACCGAGCCGAGGCCACCATCTCCCGTCTCGGCCTACTGATGGCAGGCGTAGAGGAACCCAACGACTCGGAGTAGGGGGAGGACAGAGGTCACCCGAACCTTATGGGTGTCGGTGGTTTCCGATATAATTCCACCTGAACAGGCTGAGGACCGCCGGGTTACCGAGGCACCCTTTGGTTAGGGTTTACCGAGTTAAACGAACCGTGGATCTCTGTCCGCACCGAAGGGAGCCGTCATGTCCCGAATCGCGACCGTAGTAGCGATGATGCTGATGTTGGTTGGGTGTGGCAGCGAACCCCCATCGGCATTGCCTACTCAGACGGTAACGGTCGTTAATGAACCCTCTACGACCACGACCGTTCCGGCTACGACGGTTGTTACAGAGCCGTCTACGACTACGACCGCGCCTGCTGTTACGGAGGCGTCTACGACTACCTCGGCACCCGTTGAGACGGTTATTACGGAGGCCTCTACGACTACGTCCGCTCCAACCGAAAGCACCTCCACCACCGCCGGCACTACCACCACCACAACGACGGAACCAAGGTGCGAGCTAGGTAACGCGTTGGATGCGGTGTGGTTGGTCGAGTCCGACTATGGATACGGCACGGCCTTCCACATAGGGGATGGCGAGTGGATCACCGCGGCCCACGTTCTGGGTGACGTCGAGACGCTCTTGCTTCGCCATGGATCCGAGGAGATCGAAGCCACCGTAGTGGGCATCGACCATGACACCGACGTGGCGTTGCTGAATACCGACACCGAAGCGCCCCCGGTGCTATTGGCACAGGATGCGCTGGCAGTCGGTTCGGAGGTACTGGCCGCGGGCTATCCGCTCTATGACGAGTCCGAACCTTCGGTGACCCGCGGCATCATTTCACGCCTTGAGCGCGACCCCTTCCTAGGAGAATTGCTGCTGACCGACGCGGCCATGAACTCCGGCAATAGCGGCGGACCGTTGCTCACCGAGTGCGGCACCGTAGCCGGGATGGTGGTAGTGAAGATCGTCGATTTGGATGTGGAAGGCATCGGCTACGCCGTCACCGCCGCTGAACTGACATCGCAGCTGCCGAGACTACGAAGCGGACATCGCACAGAGTTCGAAGAATACCCATCTCTAAGCGACATTCCTACAGACACAGATCTGGTTCAGAGCTGGTACATCGACTACTTCGAAGGCGTCCCTTTGGCGGTAGTCGAAGCCACCCTCTGGGAAGGGCCCCAGACCTTTCCTGAACAGTCTCCTGAGATGGTGGTTAGCTGCCTCATGCCTCGGGAATGGTGGTTGTGGTGGCCCTTTGCCTACGTCTATCCACAGCCAGGCACAGGCCTGGTCGACACGGACTGGCTCTTCGATGATGGAACTTATGGATTCGGGTCTTGGTATTTTGATGGCGAAGACCTGCTGAGCGCAGCCGGATGGACCGAAGACCTGGATGCCGCCGCCCTCGACCCGAACACCTCCGCCGTCTTAATCGAGACATGGGACAGCTACTGGGAAGACGAGATTCCCACAGGCACCGCCCTGTTCTCGCTAGATGGCTACGCCGAAGCAATGGCCGCCTTAGACAGAGAATGCCCCTAGCCGTACCTCCGGATAACCAGGGCCATCAGGTTCGATCCTGACATCGGGCCTGTCGTATTTCGGCTTGGGACATGGTCCCGGGCCTTTGGTCGCGTTCGGAGAGCATGGCTTTACCGATGCAATGCACCACCTGTTCCCGGAGCGTTGCTGCCTCGGGTTTGAAGTCTTTCTGATCGACTCTTAGGTATTTCCAGGGAACGGTGCTTGTTCTGCTCACCGACTCGCACCAGCTCTGCATGGCGTGGTCTTTTTGTACGGTGCCTTCCCAAACCCTCCCCTTGGTCTCGATGATCCAGTTGGTTTCGCCCGATTCGGTCTGCTGCACCACCGCCCAATCGGGGTAGTAGAAGCCGATGGCACCGTTGGGTTTCAGGTAGTCAACCCGGAAGGCGGTACCCGAAGCCCCCTGCTCGGTAGTGCCCAGTGCGGCAAAACGCAGCACGTCATCGGCATTGTCCAGGAACTTGGCGAATTGACGCTCAAATGAGTTATAGGTGGCCACGAGGTTGAAGACGGTCTTGTCCGCCTCTAGAGGCGGTAGATCTCTTCTCCAGGCGAACGGACGGGTCTGAGAGAGCCGGAAATCGGCCTTTTCGTGCTCAAAGGGACGCTGCTCTACGGTGAGAGTGCCGATTTCTGTCGCCAGATATTTGGCGATCCCCTCCTTCAGCTCCGGACGGCCCAGATGGGAGCGCACCGCCGCATCGTCAGGCACCACCCGGCGGCCGAAACAGCGATTCAGTACGTAGGACTCCACGGAGGGGTAAAGCTCGGCAAAGCGGTTGGTAAGCCCGGCTTGGCTGACGACCCGATTGGTTATATCGGCCAGGATGTCTTTGGTTGGAGGAATATTTTTGATGGCAATGTCGGCCTGAGAGACCTGGGTTTCGGTGGTCAAAAAGTCCGTTTTGATACGTATCCGATATTGCTCGCTCAGGTCTTCCTGGTCATAAATGGCCTGCAGCGCATCCACCTCCAAGTCGGACAGTCTGCGGATGTTATGGGTGAGGCTCAGCTTGGGGATGGGGATGGCTATGTCGTATTCCATCCGTTCCCGAACCGGTTGGATGGTGACCGGCGGCTGCAAGGGTCGGGGGGTGGTCACCACGCTGACGCCCTCGGTTTCGAGCTGGTTGCGAAGGGTGTCCAACAGCCCGGGCGTACCCAGCACCTCCAGGGTCTGGGTGCGGTCGGGGCTCACCTGGGTCATCAGGCGCAGCCCACGTCCGATCACCTGCTCTGGGAGGATTTCGGCCTTAGCGGTGAATGGACGCAGCCCGAGCACCACCGAAACGTTGCGGACGTCCCAGCCCTCCCGCAGCATCAGCACGCTGACGATTACCTTGATCCTGCTCTCGACACGGTCTATGTCACGGGCCTCTTGCCGAGCCCGTTCAATGTCTCCCTTTCTGACCTCGCCCGTGTTATCGGTGTGGATTACCAGGATTTCCGACTCATCGAAGCCGAACCCCTCGGACAGGTATTCCCCTATCCTGTCCGCCCATACGTTCTTCTCCGTCATGATGAACAGCACCGGCTTCACCGAGAGGGACTGGAAGACCTTATGGTGTTCTTTCCAACGTTCCACCGCCGCCCGTAGCCAGAAGCCGTATTTTTCTATAACATTTTTGTTTTTGACATCCTTCGGATCATCGGCCGGCCGGGTGGGCTGGTCCTCGTTGGTGACGATCAGGGGTGCCTTCACGATCCGGTCCTCCACCGCCTGGGCGAGCGGATAATCACAAACCGTCCAGGGGAAGTACATGCCGTTCTGGTCCTTGGGGGTGGCCGAGAAGTCCAGCCAGGCGTTTAGGCCCTGGGGCAGGTGCCGATGAATGGAGAGCAGGGATTTGGTCCAGGCCAGCTCGTCGTCGTGGACGTGGTGGGCCTCGTCGTTCATCACTACGAGATCGGGCAGCGACCTGACCCGTTCCAGCATGGAGCGTTGTGAGGAAGCGGCCAGGTCCTGGGCCGGTTTTTCCCCCAGCAGGGCGTCCACGGCGTTGGCCGGCGTCCAGGGCTGGTCACGGGACTCGTAGAGCTGGTGGATGTTGGTGAGGAACAGGTTGGAGGAAGGGTCGGGCTCGGTGGCTTCTCCGCGCAGGATCACCTTCAGAGAGAAACGGCCCTTCCACTCCGGTGGGATCAAGGGGAGATCGTGGAAAATCTGGTTATTGGCGAAGTCTTTTTCCAACCTCTGGTAGACGATCACGTTGGGGGCCACGATCAGGAAGTTGGTGGAAAGGCCCGAACCAGGAACCTTGAGCCGGTGGAAGAAGCACCACACCACCGCCATGGCCATCACCCAGGTTTTCCCGGAGCCGGTGGCCATCTTGAAGGCCAGACGGAGCAGGTCCGGAGGGGGTAGGTACTGCACCACCTCCGATTGGGACTCGGGCAGATGGCGGCGCAGCTGTCTGCCCCCGTCCATGGTGGTCTGGAACGAAAAGCCTTCGGGAGGTTTTTCACCGTAGGTAGCGATCAGCTCCTGGAGGTCATGTTGCTCCGCTATCTCGACCAGCCAGGCCAGCGTTTCGATCGCCTCGCGTTGGCAGAAGTAGTAGCGAAACGGCGAATCAAACCCCTGGACTTCGTGGTCCTGGTCGAACCAATATTGGAACAGGCGGCGGGTGACCTCGGAGCAGCCTTGGTAATCGTTGGCCCGCCAATCGTCTACCGCGGCCCGTATCTTCGGGACCACCAGCAGCGGGCTGGGACGCCGTCCGGATTCGTCAACGCTCCATCCGATCGGCGTGTCTTCGTCCTTGACCAGATAGGAGGTGGGGGGTTCCCACGGGACGCGACTTGAGATCTCCGGTAAAACTTTGTCATAGTCTATTACAGGTTTAGTCATGATTCATTCACCATTAACATTAACATCGAAGGCTTGGGAGGTGTCGTTGCCGAAGATGTCGATCACCTTGATCAGAACACGGTATTGGCCGGGCTGCTCATAGGTGTGCGGGTCGGAGGTGAGCCTGAGCGTCCGATCCCGGCGTGTGCGGTAGGTGACCCATCCTTGCATGAAGGTGTCGTTGCGGAAATCCCAGTCGGCCGCCCAGTAGTCGATGTAGTCCGACCATTGCTCGATCTTGTCTCGCACCTCTTCGGAGATCAGGTCGGTGTTGGGGATGACAAAATCCTCCAGGGTTAGACAAACGGCCAGTCCCTCTGTTTTGACCTCCGCCTTGAGGTAGGCCAGCTCAAAGAAGTTGACGCTGCCTTCCTGGGCGTCGGTTTGTTCCATTACCTCACGTGGGATCTGCTTGAGCAGAAGTTTGACTCCCCTCTGTCGGGCCAGATCGTGCATCAAGCTCCCCTGGCTGGAATCGGGGTTCGGTCCGACCAAGCCCATCTCCCACTCCCATCCCAACACGTGTAGCTCCGGTTGTTGGAGATTGGCGCACTCCCCTACGGCCTGGTTGATCTCGTGGATGGTGACGGGTGCATCCACCGCGCCGATGTAAACCAGTGCCTTACCCTTCTTGCCGTGCAGGTGGGCGGTGCCCGGAATTGGCTCGGCACCGTACACCTTGAGGATGAACGCCAGGTATTCGTACATGGCCCGCTCCGAATCCCCCTGCTCCTTCCGGTCTCCGAAGGCCATGCCCTGCCAGTAGCGGCGTTCGTACTTGCCGAGATTCAGAAGCTCGAACGGACGGCAGTTGTCGATGTCGAGCAGCCGCTTGCGGGTTACGTGAACGCTCCAACGCCCCAGGTCGCACCCTATCCAACGGCGATTGAGTTCTTCGCTGGCGGCCAGGGTTGTGCCTGATCCGCAGAAAAAATCAGCGATTAAATCTCCTTCGTGGGAGGAAGATTTGATGATGCGCTCCAGCAAGGCCAATGGTTTCTGGGTAGGGTATCCAAGGTTTTCTTTACTATTTCCCTTAATTATTGATATGTCCCTAAACACGTCGTCTTGAACCTTGAACTCAAGGTCGAAGTCGAAGAGAACATCGTCTTCATGTAGGAGCCTGCTTAGTCGCTTTTCTACTATGGCTATCCTGCGCGTGATGAGTTTGTCCTTGCTTTTCTTAACAGTCTTGTACAGAACTTGATTGCCTGTGAGATATCGGATAAATCGATTTCGGTATTCACTGTCTGTCTCTTTGATAGGATTAAATTTAAAATTACTACTTTTGGTATAGCGTAAAATAGTGTCATGATTAGAAGGAAATTTCTGCTTAGTGTTTGACATTTTTCCGTACCGCCAAACGACTTCATTTCGAAAATTTTCTTTTCCAAAAATCTCATCTAGACAGGATCTGAGCAGATAGTTAACAGTTGGGTCACAGTGAACGTATAAAGTCCCATCAGTAGCAAGCAGGGCGCGGATCAGCTTCATCCGGTGGTAGATCATTGTGAGATATGAGCTGGTGCCTTCTCGCCAGGTATCGCGGTAGGCCTTTTCTTCTATGACGGACTGCTCTTTGGTGAGGCTTTCGTCCGTCTCTCCAACTTGGGCCTGGAAGGTGAAGTCGGCACCGGTGGCGAAGGGTGGGTCTATGTAGATCAGGTCTATCTTGCCGGCGAACTTTTCGAGCAGTGATCCCATCACCACCAGGTTGTCGCCCCAGATCAGTTTGTTCTTCCAACCCTCCTCGAAGGTGTCGCCTTCATCACCTTCATATACCTCAAATAACGTTACCCCCCCCCTGGGCGTATTTTTAGCATCTTGCGTGGCGCGGCTTTCGTTGACCGTCTCTATAACCTGGAAGGGGAGATTGACCCGAGGCGTCTCCCGGAGGGTGCCGTCAGGGTTGTATTTGCCGGGCCAGACCAGCTCGGTCTTGGTGATGTCGATCTTGGCCATTGTCTCCCTCGCGCCCTGGGATGTAATAGGGGAGATATTACAGAAGTCCTACCTGCCTGAAGCTATAGGTCTGATCTGGCGACACAATGAGGTGATCGACCACTCGCAGGTTGATAGTGTCGGCGGCCAGGACAATGGCCCGGATAATTATCTGGTCGTGCTCGGTGGGTTCGACCTGTCCATTCGGATGGTTGTGGGCCAGAACCAGGGCGGCGGCCTGGCGATGAAGCGCCGCCTCCACCACCCGACGGGGATACACGGCGGCCCGGTCGATAGTCCCCTCCTGAAGCAGCTCCACCCCGTTTCTAAGCAGCCGGTAGCCGGAGTCGAGATAGGCCACGGCGAACACCTCGTGTTTGAGCGCCCCGATCCGCATCCGCCAGAAATCGCTCAACCGGTCGGCCTCGAGCAGAACCTCGGCTCCTTCGGTGGATTCCTGCAGGTAGCGGGTGGCCGACTCCCGGATTATGTGAATCGAGATGGCGCTCACCTCGCCGATCCCTTCCACCGCTTGCAGATCGGAAAGCGGCGCGTCCAACACCCCTCGTAGACTGCCGAACCGCTCCAGAAGTGCTTTGGCGGGGACCTTCACGTCCGACCTTGGAATGGCCAGGGTGAGGATGATCTCGATGACCTCGTGGTCGGCCAGGCCTTTGAAGCCGCTTCTCAGGAAACGTTGGCGGAGGCGTTGGCGGTGGCCGTGGTAGTGCGGGCTGGATGGCATTCCGCAACCTTAGGCCTGGTTCTCTTAGGGTGTCGGATCAAGCTAACCTTGATTAGATGCTTCTTGGTCACCTTGTTGGGCTACCTAAATCGCCGGGCTTTCGGGCCTGGTTTGTGTCATCGGTGGGTGGGGCGTGATCAGGACCGGGGAGGGTTCGGCCGGAAGGTCCGGTAGGTCGGTTCTTCGCTCCCGTCTGGGGTTGGTCCTGGTGACGGTCTTCATCGTGGGGCTGTTGGTGGTGCGGTTGGGGGCGGTGGCCTGGACCGACTACCTCTGGTACAGATCGGTTGACGCCACCTCGGTCTGGACCACCATCCTGATATCACGGGTGATCCTGGGGGCGATCGGGGTTTTGGTGGCCGCCCTGGTCATCTGGGTGAACCTGGAGGTGGTACAGCGGGTCAAGAACAACATCCTGCTGGTCGGAGGCCCCGACGACGAGGTGGTGCGGCGGCTGCGGGCATTGATCAGTGAAAACCGGAGGCTCGCCCATATCGGGGTGTCGATAATCCTCGGCCTGCTACTGGGGTTGGCGGCCTCTTCCTGGTGGCAGGATGTCCTGCTTTGGCGTAACGGGGTGTCCTTCGACAAGGCCGATCCGATCTTCGGTTCGGATGCCTCCTTCTATGTGTTCGCCCTGCCGGTCTACCGGAGCGTCCTCAGCTGGTTCATCCAGCTGGTGGTGGTGGCCGGTCTGGTTTCGGTGGCCTATCACTATCTGAACGGGGGCATCCAGCGCATCCCCAACCGATTCCCGGTCTTCTCCGGCGGGGTCAAGTCGCACGTGTCGGTTCTGCTGGCGGCCCTGGCCATCCTGAAGGCGGTCGCCTATCGGCTGGACGCCTACGACCTGCTCTACTCCACCCGGGGTGCCATCTACGGTGCCTCCTACACGGACGTCACCGCCCATCGGCCCGCCCTTTTCCTGCTGATGGCGATCTCGATCTTGGCGGCCGGTTTGTTGCTTTGGAATATCCGTCAGGCGGGCTGGCTGCTGGTGGGGGTGGCGGCCGGGCTCTGGCTGATCGTTTCGGTGGTGGTCGGAGGGGTAATCCCCGCCGCCATCGAGCGCTTCCGGGTTCAGCCCAACCAGTTCAACCTGGAGCGCCCCTACATCGAACACCACATCGAGTTCACGCTGGATGCCTACGGGATGGGGGAGGGACAGGTGGAGGTGCGCGACTTCGCCGCCTCCCGTGATCTGACCGCCCAGGACATCGTCGACAATCAGGCCACCATCAGCAACGTCAAGTTGTGGGATCCGGGCGTGCTGGCCCCGGCCTATTCCCAGCTGCAGGCCATCCGCCCCTACTACCAGATCTCCAATGTGGATACCGACCGCTATGTGATCGACGGGGAGCTGACCCAGGTCATGGTTGCCGCCCGGGAGCTGGACTCCGATGATCTGCCCGCCGAAGGATGGGTGAACGAGAAGCTGGTCTACACCCACGGGTTCGGCGAGGTGGTGTCGCGGGCCAACGACGTCAACCCCACCACCGGAGAACCCGATTTCCTGGTGCGGGATGTTCCGCCCAGGTCGATCGTTCCCGAATTGCAGACAGCCCAGCCTCGCATCTATTACGGCGAGGCCGCCGAGACCGGCGACTATGTGATAGCCCGGACCAACCAGATGGAGGTGGACTACCCATCCGGCGAGGACGATTCGGTGGTGCGCAACACCTATGAGGGGGAAGGCGGGGTGGAGTTGTCCAATCTGACCACCCGGGCCGCCATGGCCTTCCGGTTCGGCGATCTCAACATCCTCATCTCCCCGGAGCTCACCCCGGAGTCTCGGATGCTGATGGTGCGCAACGTGGTAGACCGTTTGGCGCTTGTGGCCCCGTTCCTGGTCGCCGACAACGATCCCTACCTGGCCCTGATCGAGGGCCGGACGGTGTGGATAGTCGACCTGTACTCCACCACCGACCGCTACCCGTATTCGGCACCGGTGATCGACGATCGTCTCGGCCTTACCTCGGGGCTGGGCGACAGCTTCAACTACATCCGCAATTCGGTCAAGGCGGTGGTTGACGCCGAGGACGGCACCATGAAGCTGTACGTATTAGAGCCCACCGACCCACTCACCCAGGCCTATCGGAACGTGTTCCCCGAAGTGTTCAGCGACGCCTCGGAGATCAGCGAGGAACTCCACAACCATCTGCGCTATCCCGAGGATATGTTCCGGGTGCAGTCGGAGATTTATGCCACCTATCACCAGCAGGACCCGCAGGATTTCTTCCAGGAAGAGGACAAGTGGCAGATACCGGGAGAGCCCGCCACCTCCGATCGGGAGCTATTACGGGGCGACTTTTTCGACCAGACCGGCCGGGTGAGGTTGGACCTCCGCCAGAGCCTTCCCTACTACCTGCTGATGAAGCTGCCCGGCGAAGCCGACTTGTCCTATCTGATCCTGCAGAGCTTTAACCCGGCCAGCCGAGAGAACATGACCGCCTTCCTGGTGGGCAAGAGCGGCCCGGAAGACTACGGGGCGATCATCGACTACCGACTGCCCAGAGGAGAGCTGATCAACGGTCTGCAACAGGTCTCGGCCCGCATCGACCAGGACCCGATCATTTCCCAGCAGTTCACCCTGTTGGGACAGCAGGGTTCCGAGATTATCCGAGGCAACATGCTGGTGGTGCCGGTGGAGGAGTCCCTACTGTTCATCCAGCCCATCTACCTCCGGGCCGAAGGAGTGCTGCTCCCTGAGTTCAAGCGGGTGGTGGTGGTGTACGGCGAGCAGAATCCGCCCATCATGAGCAACTCGCTCGACGAGGCCCTGGTAGAGATTTTCGGTCCGGCGGCGGCGGTAGCCGAAACCTCCGAAGAGCCAATTTCCACCCCGGGGTCCGATGATCCGCTTCCGAGCGGGGAGGGGGATGTTCAGACCACCGTCCTCCAGATCGATCAGCTGCTCAACGAGGCGGATCAGGCCTTGCGTTCCGGCGACCTGGGCCTGTATCAGACCAAGGTGGACGAAGCCGCCCGACTAACCGATCGCCTGGTTCGGCTCATAGGAGAATCCGCTTCCTGACCCACCTGCCCCTTCCATCTCTATGATGATGGGCAACCGCCGAAGAAGGGGAGGGTAGGTGGCCGAGCTGATCAGATGGTTTAACGAGGTGTCTCTGAAAGACATCGGGGTGGTGGGCGGTAAGAACGCCTCCCTCGGGGAAATGTACTCCAATCTGGGGTCTTTGGGGGTGGTGGTTCCCAACGGGTTCGCTACCACCGTGGACGCCTACCGGTTGTTCATGGCCGAGTCGGGTTTGGACGATCGGGTGGGCCGGTTGATCGATTCGACTGATAGGCAGGATCATGAGGTGTTGGAGAAAGTCGGTCGGGATATCCGCCGTTGGGTGGCCGGAGCACCGGTACCGGAGCGGCTGGTCGATGAGATTGGGGCGGCCTATCAGGAATTGACCAGCCAGGCGGGCGAGGCCATGGTGGCGGTTCGTTCCTCCGCCACAGCCGAGGACCTGCCGGATGCTTCCTTCGCCGGTCTGCAGGACACCTATCTGGGGCTGAAAGGTGCCGACCGGGTAGTCCGGGCGGTGCGGGACGTATTCGCCTCCCTGTACAGCCATCGCGCCCTTGACTACCGCATCCGCACCGGCCATCACGAACAGCAGGTTTCTATATCGGCCGGGGTGCAGCAGATGGTGCACAGCCAGGCCTCGGGGGTGGTGTTCACCATCGACACGGAGAGCGGGTTCGAGGGGGTGGTGTTCATAACCGGCACCTACGGTCTGGGGGAGCTGCTGGTGCAGGGGAGTGTCAACCCGGATGAGTTTTACGTGGCCAAGCGCAATCTGGCGGCGGGTCGGCCGGCGGTCATATCCCGAACCTTGGGGACCAAAACCCAGCAGATGGTGTTCGGCGAGCTGATCGGCTCGGAGGTGGTCATAGAGGACGTGCCGCTCGCCGCCCAACGCCGCTTCTGTCTGAGCGACCAGGAAATCGAGGAGCTGGCCCGTCAGGCGGTGGTCATCGAGGACTACTACGGCCGTCCAATGGACATCGAATGGGCCAAGGATGCCCTGGACGGACGCATCTATATCGTTCAGGCTCGTCCCGAGACCGCCCGGAGCAAAGATGACCGAGGGACACTGACCAGGTTCAGCCTCGACGAGGGGGGTACGCCGGTGGTCACCGGACGGAGTGTCGGCCAGCGGATCGGGGCGGGAACCGTCCGCATCGTCCACTCCCCTCGGGAGATGAGTCGGGTGGCGGAAGGCGACGTCCTGGTGGCGGATATGACCGACCCCGACTGGGAGCCGGTGATGCAAAGGGCGTCGGCCATTGTCACCAACCGGGGAGGACGTACCTGCCATGCCGCCATCATCGCCCGTGAGCTGGGGGTTCCGGCGGTGGTGGGGTCGGGGAACGCCACCCGACTTCTCGCAGACGGGCAAAAGGTGACGGTTTCGTGCGCCGAAGGTGAGACCGGAAGGGTCTACGAGGGAATACTCCCTTTCCGCACCAAGGTGGTGCGGCTCGACCATATGCCGGAGCCGCCGACCAAGATAATGATGAATGTGGGCAACCCCTCCCGGGCGTTCGGGTTCAGCCGCATACCCAACCACGGGGTGGGGCTGGCCCGGATGGAGTTCATCATCAACAACGCCATCGGCGTCCACCCCAAGGCCCTGCTCGACTACCCCGAGGTGCCGGATAAGGTCAAGGCGGGGATCGAGGAAAGGATGGCGGGCTATACAAACCCGAAGAACTTTTTCATTACCAAACTGGTCGAAGGGATCGCCACGCTGGCGCTGGGCTTCTATCCCAAGCCGGTGATCGTGCGTCTGTCCGACTTCAAATCCAACGAGTACGCCCATTTGCTGGGAGGGACCGTCTACGAACCGACCGAGGAAAACCCCATGCTCGGTTTCCGAGGTGCCTCCCGCTACCGATCCTCCGACTTCTCGGACGTCTTCTCCCTGGAATGCGAGGCCCTCAGGAGGGTGAGGGGAGATCTGGGGCTGGACAACATCGAGGTAATGGTTCCCTTCGTCAGGACCCTGGAGGAAGCGGAAAGCGTGCTGGAGGTGATGGCCGGAAACGGTCTCTGCCGAGGAGAGGACGGTCTGCGGGTCATCATGATGTGCGAGATACCTTCCAACGCCCTGCTCGCTCCACGATTTCTGGAGTATTTCGACGGTTTTTCCATCGGTTCCAACGACCTGGCCCAGCTGACCTTGGCCCTGGATCGTGACTCGGAGCTGGTAGCCGACCTGTTCGACGAGCGAAACCAGGCGGTAAAGGAGCTGATCCGCCTGGCTGTGGAGGCCTGCCGAGAGGCGGGCAAATACATCGGGATTTGCGGTCAAGGCCCTTCCGACTATCCCGATTTGGCGGCCTGGCTGGTAGAGGCGGGTTTGGAAAGCCTTTCCCTTAACCCCGATACGGTGGTGGAAACCTGGCTACATCTGTCCGGTAAGAAGGAATAGGCGAATGCCTGGACCTGGTTCCGAGCTGATAGGTGATGCGGAGCTGGCCGAAATCAAGGAGGTGCTTGCCGGTGGCTATTTGGCTCGCTACGGCCCGCCCGATGGCTTCCCGGCCAAGGTGCTGGCTTTCGAACAGGAGGTAATCAGGAGGTCCGGGGTAAGGCATGCGCTGGCGGTCAATTCGGGAACCAGCGCCCTGTGGCTGGCCTTGGCGGGGCTGGGGGTGGGTCCCGGTGACGAGGTGATCGTTCCGGGCTTTACCTTCGTGGCTTCGATCTCTTCGATCGTCTACAGCGGTGCCTTACCGGTCCTGGCCGAAGTCGATCAGAGCTTCAACCTCGACCCGGACGATGTGGAAACCCGGATCACCCCGTCTACAAAAGCCGTTCTGGTGGTCCATATGCTCGGTTCCCCGGCTCGCCTGAAGGAGCTACGGGAGGTGGCGGATCGGCATGGGGTGTCCCTCATAGAAGACGCCGCCCAGGCGTTCGGAGGTACCTATGAGGGTGCCTGGCTGGGAGCTCACGGCGACGCCGGGGTGTTCAGCTTCAACATCTACAAGACCATCACCAGCGGGGATGGGGGCATGCTGGTGACCGATGACCCCGACCTATATCGGCGGTGTTTCGCCCTGCACGACCAAGGGCACAGCCCCAACCGCACCGGCGTGGAGGTGGGGAAGCGACCCATGCTGGGGCTTAATTTCCGCATGGTTGAGCTCCAGGGAGCGGTGCTGCTGGCCCAGCTGGGAAGGCTCGATCGGATCCGCTCCCACCTGCGGCGAAATCATCGGATTGTGTATGAGGCGTTGGCGGACCTGCCGGGGATCGGGTTCCGCGATTGCCCGGATACCGACGGCGACCTGGCCACCCATCTGGTGGTGGTGTTTCCCACTCCGGAGATAGCTCAAAGAGTGGCAGCCGAGCTCGGTTCTATCACCTTGTCCGAGTCGGGCTGGCACGTCTACTCCAAGATGGAACACCTGCTGGAAGGACGCATCGCCGGTGGGCACGGCTTCCCGTTCGGCCGCGGGCGTGGTCGAGGAGAGTCCGAATACAATGCGGGGATGCTGCCGGATACCGATGCCCTGCTGGCCCGTTCGATGAGCATCGGTATCGGAGTAGTCGATCCCAACCTGGCCCCGCTGGGTTTGGGTATGTCGGCCGGGCCGGAGCAGGCCGAGCAGCTGGCCGGTCGGATCCGCACCGTTATGACCCGACACCTCTGATCCTTCGGGTGTCGGTATTTTTTGCGCTTGCTGCGGCGGCCTGTTTCTCCGCCTTGGCCATAACCGTTACCAGAGGGTTCCGCACCAACAGCCTGATGACCGGGTTACTGGTGTCGCTACCGGTGGGTGCCCTGGTAACCGGGGCTTTTACCCTGATCAATCCGCCCACCGACCTGACCCTTCGGGCGATTCTCTTCTTCTTGGCGGGAGGAATAGTCGGGGAGGGGGTGGGTCGCACCTCTTTCATCTTCGGGGTGAGGCTGATCGGACCCTCCACCGCCACCCCCCTCCAGACCGCCACCTATCCGACCCTGGCCCTGTTGGGAGGATGGATACTGTTCTCCGAGCCGGTGACCTGGGAGCGGATCCTCGGGGCACTGGCGATAGTGGGTGGGATCTCGGTGCTGGTCAAAGGGCAGCCCGATTCGGGGTCGTCGGCGGCCGGGCACCATACCAGGGTCGGAAAATGGGCCTACCTGCTGCCGGTTCTGGGCGGGCTGTCGTTTGCGGCCTCGGATCTGCTTCGTAAGCTGGGTTTGGAGGAAACCCCTCATCCGGCCTTCGGGGCGGTCTCGGGCACGGTGACCATCCTGATCCTGTGGGCGATCATCCTGGCGCTGACCCCACGGTTACGAGCCACCGTCACCCTGGAGCCGGGCTGGCAATGGTTCATCCCGACCGGTCTGCTGGCCGGTTTCGGGGTGCTGGCGGTGTTTGCGGCCCTGGAGGCGGGCGAGGTTTCGGTGGTGGGGCCGATCATCATGTCCCAACCTCTCATGGTGGTGGCGTTTTCCGTGGCCTTCCTAAGGGACCTGGAAAGGGTGACCGGGCAGGTAGCGGCGGGTGCCCTGCTGACCGTGGTCGGGGTGGTAACCCTCAGCTTCAGCTCAGCCGGCTAGACGGGCAGCGGTTTCGTCCAGGGCGGCCCGGAGCCGATCTGACAGCTCCTTGACCTCCTCACCGGTCATCACGAAGGGGGGAGAAACCTGGATGGAGTTGCCGAACAGCACCCGGGACAGTATTCCGTGTTGGCGCAGCATGGCACCGATCAGGACGGGTAGATTCGGGTTGCGGGCGGAGGCCTCGGCGGTCAGCTGGACGGCGGTCAGGGCACCCACCCCGCAGCGCACCTCCTCTACCAGGTCGTGATCGGCCAGAGGCCCTAGCTCCGTGGCCAGCTCGGTTTCGAGGCGATCAGCCTCGGCTATCAGGTTCTCGCGTTGGATGATGTCCAGGTTTACGTTGGCGGCGGCGACCGCCGTGGTATGGCCCGAGTAGGTGTAGCCGTGACGCCACATCGGGGCCTCGCCTTCGAACCAGGGTTCGGCGATGTGGGGAGCGGCGATCACCGCCCCCAAGGGTAGGTAGCCGGAAGTGATGCCTTTGGCGGTGGTCATAAGGTCGGGTTCCAGGTTCCATCGTCCGCTGGCGAACCAGGCGCCGGTTCGTCCGAAACCGGTGATCACCTCGTCGGCGATGAAGAGAATGCCGGTATCACGGCAGATGCTCCGCACCTTCTCCAGATATCCGGGCGGGGGCGGGAAGATACCTCCGGCCCCGATGATCGGCTCGCAGATGAAGGCCGCAATCCGTTCGGCCCCGATCCCCTCGATAACGTCCAGCAGGGAGTTGAAAGAGTCCCATTCCACCAGGGCGGTGTCGGTCAACAGCCGGCCATAGCCGTCGTGGTTGGGGGCTATGCCGGCCAGGCTGGTTCCGGCGGTGTGCATGCCGTGGTAGGCGCGGGATCGGCTAAGGATGAAGGTTCGGTCGGGGTTCCCGGTCACCGTGTGATAGAGCCGAGCCAGCTTGATGGCCGTGTCCACCGAGTCGGATCCTCCGCTGGTCAGGAAGCTGACGCTGCCCTGGATGGGGGCTATTTGGGCCAGGCGATCGGTCAGCTCGATCACCGGAGGAGTCGTAAAGTCACCGAAGGTGTGGTAGGCCTCCAGCTTTCGGATCTGGTCGGCGACCGCTTCGGCTATTTCGGCGCGCCCGTGTCCGATGTTGCAGTACCAGAGGCTGGCAGAGGCGTCCAGGTAGCGCCTGCCGGCCTCGTCCCATACCCATGATCCTTCCCCTCGGGTCAAGACCAGCTCGTTATGCGCCACCACTCGCATATCTGCGAACGGATGCCAGAATTTGGAAGCCATAGGGAACCCTTCGCCGCTTTCCGCACTCGACTTAAGAATCTGTCCAAACCAGAGGATACCTTGCCGAAAACCCCGGGTTGGACAAAGGCGGGAACCCGAACCGACGAGATCAACCGGATTATCGTTTATATGGCCTAGCCTTTGGGTCGATTAAGGCCAACGGTAAGTAGTTCAGGGAGGAATCGGATGTCCCGAGCGGCGGTTTTGTTCGGCGGGCCCTCGCCTGAGCACGATATAAGCGTGCTGACCGGACTCCAGGCGGTCCGCCTCCTGGCCGAGGCCGGTAGGGAGCCGGTGGTGATTTACTGGTCGAAAAAGGGCGACTGGTATCAGGTAGGGGCCGACGGAGAGGCGCAGGATTACGCCGACGGCCCGCCCGCCAAGGCCCGCGAGCTGCGTTTTGTCGCCCAGCCGCAGGGCGGATGGTTTATGAAGAGACGCCGGTTGGAGGTGGGGGCGGTTCTGGTCTGCTGTCATGGCGGACCGGGCGAGGACGGAACCCTCCAAGGGGCCTTGGATCTGGCCGGAATCCGCTACACGGGTCCCAACGCCGCCGACTCCGCCTTGCTAATGGACAAGCTGGCTTTCGGCGGATTGATGGATTCCTCCGGTTTCCGCACCCTACCGAGGGTTCCGGTCGCCGAAGGCGGGCCCCCGGATTTCCCGCCGCCCTACATTGTCAAACCCCGCTTCGGCGGCTCCTCCATCGGTATAGAGGTGGTCGACGATTTTGAGACCGCCCAGGCTCTGGCCCGATCCTCCCCCCATCTGGTGAGAGGGGCTTTGATGGAGCCTTACCTGGAGGGGAGCCGAGACCTTAATGTGGCGGTGCGTACCTATCCGGAGCTACAGCTGTCCGCCATCGAAGCGCCGCAGAGTTACCGGTTCTACGACTATCAACAGAAGTATTTATCCGGAGGGGGCATCGAGGGGTCGCCCCGGGAGCTTCCCGCCTGGCTACCCGAGGAGATGGAGACCGAGCTTCGTGGGGTGGCACGGCGGGTGAGCGGGCTGGTCGGGATCAGGTCGATAGCCCGCATCGACTTTCTGGAGCGGGAGGGCCGGCTCTGGATCAACGAGGTCAACACCATCCCCGGGAGCCTGTCCCTTTATCTGTGGGTGGACCCGCCCATCGCCCGCTCTGAGCTGGTAGCCGATTTGATCGCCGAGGCGGAGGGATCACCCCCCCGACGGTTCTCGGTGGCCGGATCCGACGGGGCCGCCCTCCGCAGCGCAGCCACTATCTCATCAAAGCTGGGCTAGGTTTCGGCGCTTCCTAAAGGTTGATGACCGGGCAGGTCAGGGTGCGGGTGATACCGTCTATCGACTGGAGCTCGGTCACGACCAGGCCGCCTAGGCGATCTACATTTTCGGCACCTACTCTCACCACAATGTCGTAAGGCCCGGTCACGTCGTCGGCCTGGGTAACCCCCTTGATCAGGCGGACTTCCTCCAGCACCTGCTTGGACTTGCCGACTTCGGTCTGAATGAGGACATATGCCTCAACCACGTTTCTCCTCTCGATTTAGGAATATGTGACTATACAAGGAGTTGCCTCGTTCTGAAGAGTCGAGCGGAGAAAAGGGAGAAAGGGAAATATTTGGGGGTGCTCGCTAGCGACCGTCCGACCCCATCCGAACGGAATGGATGAAGCGCAGGCCGTCCGATTCCTCGACTTCGAACACGATCCGCTGCCCCTGCCTCAGCAACCGAAACACGCTGCCCGCCAACGACCCGGCCCGGATGTAAACCTCGCTGCGGTCTTCATCGAGAACTACCACGCCGACGCCGGTGTTGGGGTCGTAGAGTTTGACCACTCCTTGCATGGCCCGGCATTCTACTATTTTTCCCGGACTTCTCACGCCCCCGGTTTGAGAGATCGAAAGCCGCCTGTCGTATCCTAAGGGTGATGGTTACCGCACCCGTTCCACCCGACCAGGAATCGGATTCCCGTAGCCTCGCCTATCTGAACGGCATCGACGTGGGACAGGTCAAATGGGTGAAGGGCAAACGGGCCGCCCTGCTGAAGGAAAAGGGTGTTCGGACGGTGACCGATCTTCTCCTCTACATACCGCGCCGACACATCGATCGATCCCGTCGTCTTCCGGTCAACGCCTTGGAGGTGGGGGAGGAGGCCACCGTTATCGGGGAGGTGCGCAAGGTGACCGTCAAGCGTCCTCGCCCCAACATGGCCATCATCGAAGCGACCGTGGCCGACGATTACGGAACCCTTCTGGCGGTTTGGTTCAACCAGGGGTACCTGACCAAGCGGCTCGAAATCGGCAAAGAGGTGGCCTTGTCGGGGAAGGTGGTTCGTTATCGGGGGAGACTGCAGATGGCCTCCCCTGCCCTGGATCTCTTGGATTACGGTCTCGACAGTCTGGCGGTAGGTAGGGTGGTGCCCATCTACCGATCGGTCGGCTCGATGGGGTCGGGAGTAATCCGCCTGGCCGTCCACAACGCCTTGCAACGTTCCCGCCCCATCCACGATCCCCTGCCCGAATCCATGCTGGATCGCCATGACCTGGTACCCAGAGAACAGGCCCTCCACTCGATCCATTTCCCCGAGTCCCTATCGGAGGTGAAAACCGCTCGCCGTAGGCTGGTCTTCGACGAATTTTTCCGTCATCTGGTGGCGTTGGCGATGACCAAACAGCGAAGGAACGACCAGTCGGTGGGTATCGAACACGAGGTCAATCCGACCGACAACCTGGTGGAACGGTTTATAGCAGGCCTTCCCTTCCGGCCGACCGGTGCCCAGGAGCGGGTGATAGAGGAAATCATGGCCGACATGGGCAGCTCGGTCCCCATGCATCGACTGCTGCACGGAGAGGTGGGTTCGGGCAAGACGGTGGTGGCGGTTGCCGCCCTCCTGGTGGGGGTTCAAGGCCGATACCAGTCCGCCATCATGGCCCCGACCGAGGTGTTGGCCGAACAGCATTACCAAGGGGTTACCGACTTGCTGGCGGCGGCCCGGATGGCCCCGTCCGGCAACCGCTTACCGTCTCTGCTCGATCCGATAGAAGACGATCAGGATCGGCGTCCGGTGAACGTGGCCCTGCTCACCGGAAGTCGGGCCGAAACCAACTACCGATCCGATTTGAGCCGTTCGGAGATGATCGAGGAAATCGCTTCCGGATGGGTGGACATCGTCATCGGAACCCACGCCCTGATCCAGGAGGGGGTGGCCTTTTCCCGACTGGGGGCGGCGGTGGTCGACGAACAACACCGATTCGGGGTTCATCAGCGGGTGAAGTTGAAGGAGAAGGCGGAGTGGGTGGACCCCGACCTGTTGATCATGACCGCCACCCCCATACCCAGGACCCTCTCGATGACCTTGTACGGCTCGCTGGATGTTTCCACGCTGGACGAGATGCCGGTCGGGAGAAAACCGGTCAAAACCTGGTCCGCCTCAATGGACCAGGCCGGCCTCCGCAAGGTCCACGACGCGGTTCGGGAAGAGGTAGCCAAAGGGAGGCAGGTGTTCGTGGTTTGTCCGCTGGTGGACGACTCCGAACGGGTGGAGGCGGCCTCCGCCATAACCGAGCACCGCCGGATGCAGCAGATTTTTCCGGATCTAGGGATCGGGCTGCTGCACGGTCAGGTGAAGCCGGAGGAAAAACGGACGGTGATGAACCAATTCCGATCCGGCGAGCTGGACATCCTGGTGTCCACCACCGTCATAGAGGTGGGCGTGGATGTCCCTAACGCCACCCTCATGGTGATCCGTAACGCCGATCGGTTCGGCCTCAGCCAGCTTCACCAGCTCCGGGGACGGGTGGGCCGAGGGGATCAACCCTCTCAGTGTGTGTTGCTGGCCGATCCGGCCACCGAGGACGGGGAGGCCCGTATCAAGGCCATGGAGCGCACCTCGGACGGCTATCGGCTGGCGGAGGAAGACCTGCGCCTCCGCGGTCATGGGACGGTGTTCGGTGCCCGACAGTCGGGCTTCTCCGACCTGCGGATCGCCCATATCCTGCGCAATATAGAAGAACTTAAGGCCGCTCGCACCGAAGCCTTCGGGTTGGTGGGGGAGGATCCGAACCTGGACGGCCACCCGGCGATCAAGGAAGAAGTGAGGAACTTGCTGGGCGATCAGGTGGAATGGTTGTTCAGGTCGTGATCGTCCATCTGCTATGAGGATTATCGCCGGCCTGGCCGGGGGACGAACCCTCCGCGCTCCTTCCGGTCTGCGCACCCGACCCATGACCGACCGAGCCCGCCAAGCCCTGTTCTCTTCGATGGGGTCCGATTTCCGTGGAGTACGGGTCTTGGATCTGTACGCCGGGACCGGTTCGCTCGGTTTGGAGGCCCTCAGCCGAGGCGCGGCCGGGGCGGTGTTCGTGGAACAGGATTCCGCCGCCCTCGAAGCCTTGCGACACAACATAACGGCGCTGGGCATCGGCGGCGAGGTATGGGCCGGTGAGGTAGCCGAGTATCTGGTCTCGGCCCGTAAGAAGAATCCCGATCTGCGGTTCGAGCTGATATTTGTCGACCCTCCCTACGAGATGGAGATCGAATCGGTGTGCAAAAACCTGGCCGCGGCGTCCGATCTGCTCACCTCTGACGGACGGCTGGTACTGCATCGCCGGCTAGGTGAATCCCCTCCCCGCGTCGAAGGGCTGAAGTCGGACCGGACACAAACCATCGGAACTGCCCGGATTCGCCGGTATCGCAAAGTAGAATAGGACCGGTTCGGTTATACCCAACCCCCATGAAAAGGAGATAAGGGGTGGCCAAGGCGGTTTGCCCAGGCAGTTTCGATCCACCCACCAACGGCCATATGGACGTGATCCGGCGTAGCCTGTCGCTGTTCGATACGGTAGTGGTGGCGGTTATCCGTAACCTGTCGAAGCAGCCCATGTTCACATCCGAGCAGCGGGTGGAGATGCTGAAGGAGCTGCTGGCCGATCAGCCGCACGCGCAGGTCATGTCCTTTGACGGGCTGTTGGTCGACTTTGCCAAGGAACACGGAGCAGGCGTGATCGTCAAGGGTTTAAGGGCGGTATCGGATTTTGACTATGAGCTTCAGATGGCACAGATGAACCACGGGCTGGCCGGAATCGATACCGTATTTGTTCCCACCAGCCCCGAACACGCCTACCTTTCCTCCTCCTTGGTGAAGGAAGTGGGACGTTTGGGAGGGTCCGTATCCCACCTGGTGCCCGGGCGGGTAGCCGATTTGTTGAAAGAACGGTGGTCAGAATGATCGATGAACGGGATCAAGAGTTCGATAAGCCTTCCCCTCCTCCCGAACCTTCGTCCTCCGCTCCGGTGGGTGATATCCATAACCTGATCGCGGAGCTGGTTTTGGCGCTGAACGAGGCCAAGACCATTCCCGGGGCGAACCGGGTGCTGATCGATCGGGACCAGATGATGGGCGTTATCGAGCTGTTGCAGGAACGGTTACCCGAGGAGATGCGGACCGCCCGCTGGATGGTGCGGGAACGGGAAATATTCATCGACCGCACCAACGAAAAAGCCCGGGAGATTATCAGCCGAGCCCGCAGCGAGGCCGCCGAAATGGTGGCCAACACCCAAATCATCGCCGAAGCAACCGAAGAGGCCAACATTCTGGTCCGCCGGGCGGAAGACCGATCCCGTCGTATCAGACTGGAGGCCGAGGACTACGCCGAGGATCGTCTTTCTCGGCTCGAAGACGGGCTGATCCGGGTGCTTGACCAGGTTAGGGCGATGCGGACCGAGCTTCATCAGTCCACCCGCCCGCCGGGCCGCTAGAGCCTCCCTCTCTACCTGGTTGACCATGCGTTCCTCCAACCCTTTTGTAATCGGCGTCAACGGCCTGCTCGGACGAACCGGGGTGACCCGTTCGGTTACGGTTATCGGGCCGATGGAGGTGGATCTGGCCCGGGTGGAGGGCTGCGGACCGGTCACGGCGGATCTGATCATCGAGGCCACGGTGGGGGGACTGTTGGTGCGGGGAGAGGCCCGGGCCGATCTGATACTAAAATGCAACCGATGCCTCCGAGCGGTTGATTTTCGTTCGGCTTCCCCGGTCAGCCAGGTTTACGGAGACCGGCCGGACGACCAGATAGGAGGCATAGATGACGAGGGAAATATCGACCTTTCCTTGGTCATCCATGATGAGTTGTGCCTGTCGGTTCCGCTGCTAACGCTATGCTCTGAGTTCTGCCGGGGAATATGCCCGATGTGCGGGGTTGACCTCAACGAAGGTACCTGCCCGGGGCATGCGGAGACCACCGAGTCTCCGTTCGCCGCGTTGGAAGCCTGGTTAGGAGCTTCCCTGGACCTGGCGGAATCAACCGAAATCGGATCTTCTTCAAGCTAATAAAAGGGGTTTGTCATGGCCGTACCCAAAAAGAGAATGTCGCGTTCCCGTACCCGCCGTAGAAAGGCGGAGGCGATGAAGATGCGCCCGGTACGTACCGGTCGGTGTAGTCGGTGCGGAGGCCCCAAGCTTCCCCATCGCGCCTGCACCGGACCGGGGGGTTGCGGTACCTATCGCAACCGCCAGGTGGTCGAGACCGTTTCTTGATCCTGACGCCGGATAGGTTGGCGGACTACCGCCTGAGGAGTGGGGTTTGGCGCGGGTAGCCCTCGATGTGATGGGAACGGACCGTGGCCCCTCCGAAATAGTGGCCGGGGCGATCATGGCGGCCCAGGCCGGACACGAGCTGGTGTTGGTGGGGGATCAGGAGGTGATCGGGCCGGAGTTGGCCAAGGCCGGATCCGACCTGGAGATCGTCCATGCCCCGGATGTGGTGGAGATGGGAGATGATCCGGGCCGGGCCGTGCGGGACAAACCCGACTCCTCCATCATGGTGGGTGCCCGATTGGTGGCTTCCGGCCAGGCCGATTCGCTGGTATCGGCCGGGTCCACCGGTGCGGTGATGACGGCCGGATCAATCATCATCGGGCGCATCGAGGGGATACAGCGGCCCGCCATCGCCACCCCGATACCCAGGCCGACCGGTATTCCCACCCTGATCCTGGATGCGGGTGCCAACCTGGAGGTAAAACCGGATCATCTGGTCCGGTTCGCAGTGATGGGGTCGCTGGTGGCCGAGATTGTCTACGGAATGGACTGTCCCCGGGTGGGGCTGCTCAATATCGGTACCGAATCGTCCAAGGGAAGGGAGGTGGAGCGAACCGCCTACACCCTCTTGCAGGAGGCACCGGTCAAATTTGTCGGCAATGTCGAGGGCGGCGACATCCCGGGCGATGTGGTGGACGTGGTGGTTACCGACGGCTTCACCGGCAATGTGGTGCTGAAATCGATGGAGGGAACCGCCGGTCTGGTGCTGACCCTGGCCGGAGAGGCCTTCAGTCGTCGACTGCCCGACCACAGCCGTGAGGTGGTCCAGGCCATAGAGGAGGTTCGCATGACCATCGACCCCGATCTGTGCGCCGGAGGTGCCCACCTCCTCGGCACCAGGGCGGGGGTGGTGATCGGGCACGGATCCTCGTCCCGCCACGCGGTTTTCAATGCGGTTCAGCTGGCTACCGAGGGCGTTAAGGGGGGGCTTATCGAGCGCATGGAACGGGGACTGGCCCGTTCATGATCCGGTTGGGGGATCTCGAGTCGGCCCTTGGATATCGGTTCCGACAACCAGGCCACCTTATCGAGGCGCTATGCCATCGGTCCTGGGCGGCCGATTACGGGGGAGCATCCAACGAACGCCTGGAGTTCCTGGGCGACACCATTCTGCAGATGGTGGTGACCAATTTCATCTACGAAGAGTATCCCCGATTTGCCGAGGGAAAGATGGCCCAGCTCCGTTCGTCGGTGGTCAACAAAAAGGTCTTGTATCTGATCGCTCAGGAGCTTGATTTGGGGGTTTATCTGTCGCTCGGGGCGGGCGAAGAGGCGACCGGAGGCCGGGAGAAGACCTCCATCCTGGCCGACGCCATGGAAGCCGTCATCGGGGCCGTGTACCTGGACGGGGGGTTGACCGCGGCCGACGAGCTGATCATGGAGAGGTGGGAGGAGCGCATTCGGGCCGAAGCCCGGGAACCCGGTCGACGAGATTACAAGAGCCGACTGAACGTGGCGCTGGGCCAGGAAGCCGGTCGGGTTCGCTATGAGGTAACTTTTTCCGGCCCGGATCATGACCGGCTCTACACCGCCTGGGCGTTTCTCGGGGATCAGGAGTTGGGAAAGGGCTCGGGAGGATCGAAGCGGGAAGCCGAACAGCAGGCCGCTTCACAGTCAATAGATTTAATTGCCTGAGCTCCCCGAGGTGGAGACCATCCGCCGCGGGCTCCAACCGGTCCTTTCCGCCGGCACCGTTACCGAGGTCGAGGTGCGCCATCCCCGGATGCTCCGCCGACAGCCGGTCGCCTCCGATTTTGCGGATCGGATGGAAGGCTCGACCATTGGCAAACTGGGCCGGATCGGAAAGTTCCTCCTCATCGAAGTGGGCGACCAGGGCAATACCTGGGTTCTGCACATGGGGATGTCGGGCCGGATGGAGATAGCCGGTCACGGTACTCCCGAACCCGTCCACACCAGGGTGGTTATCCGAACCGAGGCCGGCCAGGAGGTGCGGATGGTGGACACCCGCACCTTCGGTTTCGTGGCGGTATACACCCCCGAAGAGCTGGCTTCGTCAACCATTGCCCGCCTCGGACCCGATGCCTGGACCGAGCTTCCTCCCGCTTCGGGGTCGGCCGACAAAATGGCCGGACGACGGGTGGCGATCAAATCTTTGCTTTTGGATCAACGCTTCCTGGCCGGGCTGGGCAACATCTATGCCGATGAGGTGCTGTTCGGGGCGGGGGTCCAGGGCACCCGTCCGGCCGGTTCGTTGACCACACCCGAGATCCAGGCCATATTCAACACCATTCCGAAGGTCTTGGCGGAGGGCCTCCGACACGGGGGTACCTCCCTGGACGACCTGGCCTACCTGCTGCCCGACGGAAGGGCCGGCCAACACCTGGACTATCTGTCGGTCTACGGACGGGAGGGTAAACCTTGTCGCCGTTGTGGGAGCGGGATTGTTCGGGAGAAAATCAACGGTCGATCCTCCTATAGCTGTGTCACCTGCCAAACCTGAGCGGGCAAAAGGGGCGGCCAGGTGACTAACCTAATCATCTTATGAATCACATGGATGTGACTTGCGCCTGAAGTCGATCAGGCTGTCCGGTTTTAAATCGTTCGCCGACCGAACCGTTCTGGAGATCGGCTCCGGCATCTCGGTGGTGGTGGGACCGAACGGCACCGGAAAGTCGAATATCGTGGACGCGGTTTCCTGGGTGCTGGGTAGTCAGTTCACCAAGGCTTTGCGGGCCGACCAGATGGAAGATGTGATCTTTGCCGGCAGCTCCAACCGTCCCGCCCTCACCCGGGCCGAGGTGACCTTGGTGTTGGACAATTCGTCCCGTGACCTGCCGCTGGAATTGGACGAGGTGGCCATCACCAGGCGGCTTTATCGGGGCGGCAACTCCGAATACGAGATCAACGGAGTGGCCTGTCGGTTGCTTGACATCTCCGAGCTGATCTCCGAAGGGGGACTAGGCCGAAGCCAACATATGATTGTCGGGCAGGGGCGGCTAGACATGATTCTGGGGGGCAGCCCCGCCCGATGCCGAGAGATCATCGAGGACGCCGCCGGCATTCTCAAGCATCGGGTTCGCCGGGCCAAAGCCGTGCGGCGGCTGGAAAGGTCCGAAGAAGATGTGGTGAGGTTGCACGACATTGTCGCTGAGCTGGATCGCCGCCGCCGGCCGTTACGAAAACAGGCCCGTGACGCCCGCCGCTACCAAGATATGCGCTCCGAGCTGCGCTCGCTTCGGGTCTGGTTAAGGGGGGAGGAGCTCCGATCCCTGGCCGGACAGAAACAGGATCTGGAGGACGAGCGCCAGGCGATCGAAGTCCGGATCAGGGAGCGCGGCTTGGAATATGGGAAGCTGAAGGAGCTGGTTGGTTCCAAAGAGGAGGAAGCCGATCGGGCCCGGGTGGAATTGGAGCAGGAAAAGGAGAAGATGGCCGGTTTGCGGACCGTAGACGCCCGTCTTCATGGTGTGGTACAGGTGGCCAAGGAGCGGGCAGGGAGTCTGTCCGAACGGATCCTGGAGAAGGAGCGTGGCCATCAGGCCTTGACCGGACGGGTGGCGGCAAAGCGATCGGATCTGGAAAAGGCTACCCGCCAGGAACAGGAAGCCCGCCGGGTGGCCGAACAAAGGGAAAACGAACTACGGGAGGCCGAGGTACGTCTTTCCGAAGCGAACGAGCGACAGAAATCCTCCTCCGAGCCCGATCCGGCTTCGCTCAGGTCCGAGCTGGCAACCGCCGAAAGGGATGCCCTCCGGTCTAAACACCAAATCAAGGAGCTGCATGGTTCGATAGCCGAAACCCGCGCCCGGATCGAAAAGCAGGTCGCCCGGATCGAAGGTCTCGAACAGGATCGGGTGCCGATCGCCGAACAAGTGGAAGAGGCTTATCGGCGTGCCGAGTTTCTGTCCGGTCAAATCGAACGGAGGGAACAGGTTTGGCGAAGCCGGAGCGAGAGTCTGAGGAAGGCCGAAACCGACCTGGTAGCCGCCTCCGGCAGGCTGGAGGGATTGGAAACCCTTAAGACGGAGACCCGGATGGACCGGGGCAGGCCGACCGATGCGGAGGAGGTTTTAGGGGAGCTGATATCCCTGTTGGCGGTGCCGGAAGGGTTGCTTAAGGCGGTGGAGACCGCCTTGGGAGTTTGGGTGGATGCCTGGGTAGTAGGGAGTCGGGCGGCTATGAAAGACCTTTTGGCGGCGGCCTGGAACGATCGACCGGCAGGATCGGCCCCGATCGTGACCGCTCGACCCGATTCGATGGTCGATCAGGCTCGGGCGGTGGCTGATCGATGGGGGGTGACCACCCTCTGTGACCGGCTTGGTTCCACCGACCGGGCCCAGCCGGCCGAGGGCGTGCTGGGTGATGTTCTGGTGGTCGAAACCCCGCAGCTGGGTTGGGAGATAGTTCAGGACGAGCCCGGTTTACGGGCGATTACCTTGGAAGGAGACCTGATTACCGGCTTCGGGATGGCCCCGGCCGTGGCCGGTTCCTTGGACACGCTCCTTTCGGCCCGTCGAGTAGTGGAGGAGGCTGATCGGGCGCTCGAGCAGGCCCGTCGCACGGAGGCGGAAGCGCGGGCTCGCCTGGAGTCGGCCCGTAGGCAGAAGGAAACGGCGGAGCGGGAAACCAGGCGACTGGAGACACGGCTGGCCTCTATCGGCGAGCAGCAGGATGGTTCCGTCCGAACCCAAGAGGAACTGGAGGTCCAACTCACCGGCCTGGAAAACCGCTTGGAAACGACCGTCCGCTCTGCGCAGATTCTGGAGGTTCGGCTGGAGGAATTGCGAGATCTGTGCCCAACCGCAGCCGGGGAAGATCAGGCCGAGAGCATCGACTCGGGTCAATACGCCGCGCTTCGAAGGGAGACGGCCGAGAAACAACAGGTTGCTGCCCGGGCCGCCTGGGAACAGTCCATCCGAATCCTGGGCGGTGCCACCGAAAGGCGACGCCTTCTGGCCGAACAGTCCGACTCGTTAACCGCCCGACTCGAGCAAGGGATCGATATCGGTATAGAACAGGAAGGTATGGATCAGGCGGTTCGCATCGAGCAGGAGGCGGCGCAAATCGCCGGGATTGTCGGGCGCAAGTTGGCCGAACTTAGCCACAGCTGCGACCGCTCGTCCGCGGCAGCCGATCGTTCCGGCCAAGAGCTGGGCCGGATGCGGCGGCACCTGGTCTCCCTATCCGAGACCATAGAAAAGGAGCGGGAGATCCTGGCCCGGTTGGAGGTAAAGGCGACCGCCCTGGCATTGAGAGAAGAAGCGGTAGTGGAGGCACTGACCAGGGATGACGACACCACACGGGAAGCCGCCCTTTCGGCATCCCCTCCGCCGGAGCAGGTCGAGGAACCGGACGCCCGGGTCGAGCAGCTGGCCAAGCAGCTATCCCGCATGGGTCCTATCAACCCGTTGGCCACCGAGGAGTTCGAAAAGTTGGACGAGCGCCATCGGGAACTCACTGACCAGCTGGCCGACCTCGAACAGGCCCGCGCCGGGATCAGGCGGGTGATTTCGGCCCTCGACACCGAGATGAACGATCTTTTCATGAGGACCTACGAGGACACCGCCCGCCATTATCAGGCCTGCTTCGCCCGGCTGTTCCCGGGCGGAAGAGGGGAGCTGTCGTTGGTAGGTTCGTCCGATCCTTTGGAGGCAGGGGTGGAGATCAAGGCTCAGCCTCTCGGGAAAAAGGTAGGAAAACTGTCGCTCCTATCCGGCGGGGAGCGGGCCCTGGCGGCCCTGGCCTTTTTGTTCGCCGTCTTCAAGGCCCGCCCCGGCCCCTTCCACATCCTGGACGAGGTGGATGCCGCCCTAGACGATGCCAATCTGGGACGGTTCCTGAGGCTGGTGGAGGATTTCAGAGCGGATGGCCGCCTGCTGATGATCACCCATCAGCAGGCCACCGTCCAGGTGGCGGACACCCTCTACGGGGTTACCATGGAGCCCGGCGGGTATACGAGGGTGTTGGTGCGTGACATGAATCGTCCCCCTCTCCTGGACGAGATGTTGGCCGGAGCGGACCGATGAACTCCTGGGCGTGGTGGGCGGTTCTGATAGTTCTTCTGGTTCTGGTGGGATGGTTCCTGTTCCGGAGAACCCGCTCTTCCGGAGTGGCCCGACCGAAGGCACCCTCGTCCGCTCCTGGCCATCCAAGCTTCGGGTCCGGTCTCCGATCTCGTCTTGAGAGGCTGTGGTCTAAACACCCGGGTCAGGAATCGTTATGGGCGGCGATGGAGGAGGAGCTGATCGCCGCCGATGTAGGGGTGCAGGCGGCCAGGAGTCTGGTCGAGGCGGCCCGCCGGTCCGAACCCGGTGACGCCGAGTCGATTCGCCAGGCGATGCGTTCCGAGCTGAACCGCAGTATGTCCCGATTCGACCGCCGACTAAACCTGGAAGGCTCTCCTTCCATCGTGGTGATGGTGGGCGTCAACGGTGCCGGCAAGACCACCACCGCCGCCAAACTGGCCTCCCGTGTCCAGGCCAACGGACAGACCGTACTGCTCGGAGCGGCTGATACCTTTCGCCCGGCGGCCGATTCCCAGCTCAAGATATGGGCCGACCGCCTATCGATTCCGATCGTTTCCGGTGCCCGAGGCAGCGATCCGGCTTCGGTGGCCTACGATGCCCTCTCGGCCGCCCGCTCCAGGTCGGTCGATGTGCTGATCGTCGACACGGCCGGCCGTCTACACACCAGCCACAACCTGATGGAGCAGCTGACCAAGCTGCTTCGGGTGTTGGAACGGGACGGAGATCAGATAACGGAGGTGCTGTTGGTAATGGACGCCACCACCGGCCAAAGCGGTCTGGCTCAGGCGGAAAGGTTCGCCGGGCTCGGGGCCGGCGGGGTAGTGCTCACCAAAATGGACGGAACCGCCAAAGGAGGGATAGTGGCGGCCATCGAAGACGGGCTGCAACTACCGGTCAAGCTGGTCGGGGTGGGGGAAGGCCCGGGCGATCTGGTGCAGTTCGACGTCGCTTCCTTTGTGGACGCCCTTCTGTCATGACCCCCGACCGATTAGCCGCAAAAGCCCGTCAGGCCGCCCAAGGCTCCTATTCGCCTTACTCCCGTTTTCGGGTGGGGGCGGTGGTGGTAGACGCCGACGGCGGGCTACATACCGGTGCCAACGTAGAGAACGCCGCCTACGGCTCGTCGATATGCGCCGAGGCGGTCGCCATCGGCGGGGCGGCGGCCCGGGGGG
>VXMP01000036.1 GCA_009841075.1 Acidimicrobiia bacterium
CGGGAAGGCGGACGCACCGTGGGTGCGGGCACAGTCACCCAAATCATCCAATAACCCAACAGAAAACCGATCGGAGCGAGGAGAGCGATTTAAATGGCCAAGAAAAAGGGAAGCCGGATCAAGATCACCCTTGAATGCACCGAGGCCCGGGCCGAAGGCAGGCCCCCCTCCCGCTACATAACCACCAAGAACCGGACCAACACCACCGGTCGTCTTGAACTACGAAAGTACAACCCCTTCCTGCGTCGGCATACCCTGCACCGAGAAACCCGCTAAACCCCGCCGAGGGTGGTGGAAACACTAGAAGAGCTGGTCGGTCGTTCCTACGGGCCGATCCGGTTTCGGGTTGAAGAAACCCGGGTAAAGGCCTTTGTAGCCGCCACCGGCGATGATCCGGAGCGCTGGCAGAGCCACGCACCTCCTTCCTTCGCCGCCGCCGCCCTGTTCAAAGCGGCACCGGCGTTTCTCTTCGACCCTCAGGTGCTACCCCATGCCCGCTTTCTCCTCCACGGCGAACAAGCCTTCTCCTGGCATAGGCCCTGGTCTATAGGCGACTCCCTGACTATTTCGGCGCGGGTCGAAAAGTTGCGGAGCCGGGCCGGGACCTCTTTCGTTACCTTCGGGGCCGAGGTATGCGATGCCGAACAGCAACCGGTGTTGTCGTCACGGTCGTTGTTTCTCATGTATGCCGAGGCACCTCCCGTGGACCCGGTCGAGGAGCGTTCCGAGCCGGAAGCCGAAGCCGGATCGGTCAAGACCCCACCCCGATCGCAGCCCCCACCGGCAGCAGGCGAGGCGCTCCCGCCGCTGGAGAAGTCGGCTTCCCGGTTGGATCTGGTGCGATACGCCGCCGCCAGTGAGGACTTCAACCCCATCCACTGGGACCATCGGAGGGGGGTGGATTCCGGGGTGGGAGGGGTGATCTGCCACGGCCTCCTGATGGCGGCCTGGGCCACCCAACCGGCCGCTGCCCTGGTCAACCGGCCCGACCCCCTGGATAAGGCCCGGTTCCGTTTCCGCCTGCCCCTATATCCCGACCGGATCGCCCGGGTGGAAACGGTGGGGAAAGGACAAGATCAGGGAAAAATCAGCCTGGTATCCACCGTTTTATCTGACGCAGGCGAACACGTCCGGGCTAGCATTCAAGCCAAGAGCAGGGAAAGGGGCTGAGCCGAATGCGGAGCCAACCCACCAACCCGGACGAATCGGACCTGGTCGAACGTTCCCGACAAGGAGACCAGGCCGCCTTCGGGGAGCTGGTCCGCCTCCATCAGCACGGGGTTTATACCCTGGCGGTCCGGCTGGTGGGCGATCGAACCCTGGCGGCCGATGTGGCCCAAGAGGCCCTGATCCGGGCTTGGCGGGCCATAGGAAAGTTTCGGGGCGATGCCAAATTTTCTACCTGGCTTTACCGGATCACCGCCAACGTGTCCTGGACGCTGAAGAAACGGGCTTCCCTACGGCACACCTATCAGCTTGAAACGATGATCAGCCAACCAATGGCCGACGACCGGAGCGACCCGGAGGCAGCCGGAGAGATCACCGCCCTGCGCGCCAGGTTGACCACGGCCTTGGCCGAGTTGTCCAAGCCCCAAAGAACGGTGGTGATCTTGAAAGATGTGTACGGCTGGTCGCATCAGGACATAGCCGATGCACTATCCATATCCGTGACCGCCTCCAAGGTCCGCCTCCATCGAGCCCACCTCCGCTTGCGGGAATTGCTGAAGGAGGAACGGTGAGGAATCGGGTTTCTCGGTTTGCCGCCTGCGGCCTCACCCGTTTGGTACTTCACGGTGCCGAGTCGGGCGGTATCGAGCTGCCCGGGTGGTTGGAACGTCACCGAGCCGCCTGTCTTACCTGCCAGGTGGCCACGGTTCGAAAACGGAAGATGCTGGCCGAGTTGGCCGCCCTCCGCACCCAGGTGGAGCCCGCACCCTATGATCTGGCGGCGGTTCTCGACCATCCCCTTGAGGTAGAGGAAGACCTCCCCGAAAAGGGCCGCAAACCCACTCCGGCCCGGACTACCGCCGTGGCTTCCGCGTTATCGGTAGCCGCCATAGGGGTGATCGTTATGGCCAGGCGGCTCCGGTCTTCCACCGGGCGGGTGCGTCAGATGGCCGAGGAATAGCTTCACTCCCGATCGAGGGCTAGAATCTTCCCGGCAGGCGGGAAACCGGCCTCATATGGGCGCGGTCGTGTTTACACTTAAGAAGACCTTTCGTATACTCCCTGCGGAAAATCAAGGGGCGTAGCTCGAAGTTGGTTAGAGCGCCGGTCTCCAAAACCGGAGGTTGGGGGTTCGAGTCCCTCCGCCCCTGCCGGCAAAGAAACGTATCCACAAAAGGGCAGCCGAAAAACATGAATCGCGAGATGCGCCGCCTGGCCGATCGGGAAGAACGGCGTAACAAACAACCTGGCAGAGAAAAACGCCGTCCTGGCAGCGGATCGGGCGAAGCCGACTCCTCAACAGGACGTTTTGGCCGACTGGTCCGGTTTCTGCGCGAAGTCCGGGTGGAGCTGACCCGGGTTAACTGGCCCGGCCGTCGTCAGATGGTGGCCTTTACCACCGTAACCGTGATAACCACCTCTGCCCTTACCGGGTATGTTTTCCTGGTGGACCTGGCCTTCAGCCGGACGATTTTGGCCGGGATCCGGGCGTTGACGGGTTAAGAAGATGACCGAACCGACCACCACCGATCAGGATCAGGCACCCTCAGAGGAGGCGACCGAGAGCGATACCATGCTCAGCACCTTGGGCGCGGCCTTTCGAAGCGCCGGCTTCCGAAGCGACGGTTCCCGAGACGAAACCGAACCTCCCGCCGAGCCCTCGCCATCGCCCGAAGATCCCTTCACCACCGCTACCGAACCGGCCGCCTCTTCGGCTCTGGAGACGGCAGAGGAATCTTCGGATAATTTGCCCGCGGTCGAGGAAGATCTCCCCCTCGAGCCCGAGGAAGACCCGGTCAGCCCCTACGACAAACGGGGTTCCTGGTATGTGATCCACTCCTATTCGGGGCACGAGAAGAAAGTCCGCGCCAACCTGGACACCCTCAAGGCCTCCCAACATCTGGAGGAGAGCATTTTCGAGGTGGTTATACCCACCGAGAAGGTGGTCGAGATCAAGGGAGGGCGCAAGGTAGAGGTGGAGCGGCGGATGTTCCCCGGCTATATCCTGATCCGAATGTACGACGATGCCGACACCTTCAACGTGGTGCGCAACGCCCCCGGGGTGACCTCGTTTGTCGGCAGCGGAATGGGAGGAGGGTTCCAACCTTCCCCTCTTTCCCGCCGGGAGGTGGAACGCTTCCTGGGACTGAAGAAGGAGTCGGCCAAGAAGGCACCTCGATTCCGTCCGGCCTGGGATATCGGCGAAACGGTTCGGGTGACGAAAGGTGCCTTTGCCGATTTCAACGGGGTGGTGGAAAACATCAATATCGACCAGCAAAAGGTGACCGTCCTGGTCGAAATCTTCGGTCGTGACACCCCGATGGTACTGGGTTTCGAAGACATCCAGAAGCAATAGAAGTCGACTTAGAAGGACCAAGCTGACATGGGCAGAAAGAGGGTGGCGGCCATCCTGAAGGTTCAGATACCGGCCGGTGAGGCCAGTCCCGCTCCTCCCGTAGGGCCGGCTCTGGGCCAGTACGGGATCAACATCATGGAGTTTGTGAAGTCCTACAACGACGCCACGCGAGCCCAGGTCGGCACCATCATTCCGGCTGAAATCACCATCTATACCGACCGCTCCTTTACCTTCGTCACCAAATCGCCCCCAACCGCGGTACTGCTCCGTCAGGCCGCCCGGGTGGAGAAGGGTTCGCCGGAGCCGCATCGGGAGAAGGTCGCCACCTTATCCTCCGACCAGATAAAACGGATCGCGGAGACCAAACTTCCCGACCTCAACACCGATGACATCGAAGGGGCTATGAAGATCGTGGCGGGTACGGCGCGTTCGATGGGTATCCTCATCGCCGACTGAATCCGACCACTTCAAGAAAACCCGTTGGGAGAGCCACCCGTAAAAGGCGGTTCGTTAAAACCACAAGGAGAAAAACATGGCCTATAGAAGCAGGCGCTACCACCGGCTGGCCGCCGGCTACGACAAATACCATCTCTATCCGCCTACGGAGGCGGTCGGTATGGTCAAAGCCGCCGCTTCGGCCCGTTTCGACGAAACCATCGAGGCGGTGCTCAAGTTGGGGATCGACCCCCGTCGGGCCGATCAATTGGTGCGAGGCACGGTGGTCTTGCCGCACGGAACCGGCAAGGCCGTGCGGGTCGGGGTGTTTGCGGTAGGCGATCTGGCCGCCGAAGCCGAAGCGGCCGGTGCCGAAGTGGTCGGGGGAGACGACCTGATCGAGTCGATCGCCTCGGGCGGGGACATTCCCTTTGACGTGGCGATTGCTTCGCCCGATATGATGCCCAAGGTGGGCCGTCTCGGTAGGATTCTCGGCCCTCGTGGCCTGATGCCCAACCCCAAGGCGGGAACCATTACCCGAGATGTGGCCCGAACGGTTAACGAGTTTTTGGCCGGCAAAATCGAATACCGCAACGACCGCTACGGAAACGTGGCGGCACCGATCGGCAAGGCCTCCTTCGAAGCGGAGCTGCTCCATGAGAATCTGGTGGCTCTGGTAACCGAGCTGCAACGGGTGAAGCCGCCCGCCTCCAAGGGAACCTACCTGCAGGGATTGTCGATCTCTTCGACCATGGGCCCGGGTATCAAAGTAGACGTGGCCAAGATCTAGCCACCTTCCGGTCAGGGATTCTTGTCATAACCCGAGTGACCCGCTAAAGTCACTTCGCCTTCCCGAGTTTCGTCGGGATAAAAGGGCCGTAGACAGCCGGTACCCGTCACGGGTTTAATAGGATGCCCGGGTTAATAGGATCCCCGCCATCCACCTGCCGAGGTCGCTTGGGGTTTCCACCTCTGCACTCCTCCGCAGTTTCCCGCCCGGGTGTTCCGCTGCTTCTATGTAGGAAAACGGAGATCGCCGGCGGAAGGAGTTTTATGCCACGACCGGAAAAGGTACGGGCGATTGAGGACATCAAGGGGTATTTCTCTGCCTCTCCATCTGCCTTTCTGACCGAGTTTCGTGGGCTGCCGGTCGAGGCCCAGCAAGAGCTACGTCGTAACCTCAGAGAAGCAGGCACCAGGTACCGGGTTCTGAAGATGACCCTCACCAAGCGGGCGCTTCATGACCTCGGCCACCACGACCTGGACGAATGGCTGACCGGCCCAATTGCCGTGGCCTTTGTCGAGCAGGATCCGGTTATCGCCGCCAAAGCCCTGGTGGACTTCAGCCAATCCCACGACGGTCTGGTCATCAAGGCAGGCATGCTGGGCGGAAGGGCGATCGGTGCCGATCAGATCAAGAAGCTGGCCACTCTGGACAGTCGTGAGGTACTTTTGTCCAAGCTGGCCGGGACCATGAAGGGGCCGCTTTCCCGGGGTGCACTGCTGATGGGCTCGTTTACCAGGAGCGCCGCCTCGATGTTCTCGCAGCTGGCCGACCGCAAAGAAGAGCAATAACACCTACGTCTTTATTTAGGAATCAAGGAGGAAAGACATGGCGAACACCAAAACCCAAGAACTACTGGAAGTGTTCGAAAAGATGACGGTTCTGGAACTCAAAGAGTTTCTTGATGCCTTCGAGGAGCACTTCGAGGTGACCGCCGCCGCTCCGATGGCGGTGGCCATGGCCGCCGATGGCGGCGGTGCGGCCGAAGAGGCGGTCGAGGAACAGACCGAGTTCGACGTGGTCTTGACCGGCTCGGGCGACAAGAAGATCCAGGTCATCAAGGAGGTACGCTCCCTGACCAGTCTCGGCCTTAAAGAGGCCAAGGCGGTGGTGGACGAGCTGCCCTCCACGGTCCTGGAAGCCGTTTCTCAGGAAGAAGCGAATGCCGCCAAGGAGAAGATCGAGGCCGTGGGAGGATCGGTCGAGATCAAGTAGCACCAAAAATATAGGCGGAAATTACTTGACGGACCGCCCCGGATCGGCTAACTTAGCCGGAAGTGGACGGCCTGGACCGTATATACCCGCATAAAAAAGACGACGGGAGTCGTTGAAAAAAAGACTAACTTGCCTGTGGCCGCGCGGCCGGAGGTAAGTTTGTCGCGTGCTATACTATTTGGCACACGGGACTTCCCCCCAAGGGTGGTCGGATCAGGCCCTTGTGTTCCGCTCTTCGTTTACGTGTCGACCAATCTGGTGCAAATGCAATCGGCCAATCGGCGGGCCTGTCGCGCCCTGAGGCATTATTCAACTAGGAGGAAACTTTGGCTATAGCCAAGACCGTTGATCGTTTGTCGTTCTCCAAGATCTCCGAGGTAAGCCCGCTTCCCGACCTGATAGCGGTCCAGCGCGAGTCTTTCAACTGGTTCCTGGAGGAAGGACTGGCCGGCATCTTCAAGCAGATCTCCCCCATCGAGGATTTCGGAGGAAATCTGGCCCTTGACCTGAGCAACCATTATTTCGGTGACCCCTCCATGACGGTCGAGGAGGCCAAGGAGCGGGATACCAGCTATTCCAAACCCCTCTACCTGATTGCTCGGTTCATCAACAAAAACACCGGTGAGATCAAGGAGCAGCGGGTCTTCCTCGGCGATTTTCCCATGATGACCTCCAACGGCACCTTCATCATCAACGGAACCGAACGGGTGGTGGTAAGCCAGCTGGTACGTTCTCCAGGGGTCTATTTCGATCATGCGGTAGACAAGGCTTCCGACAAGGATATCTACGGTGCCAAGGTGATCCCCGGACAGGGGGCCTGGATGCAGTTCGACATAGACAAGCGCTTCACGGTCGGGGTTCGGGTGGATCGCAAGCGGCGTCAATACATCACCTCGTTCGTGCGGGCTTTGGATATCGCCTCCACCGACGAGGAAATACTGAGCCTATTCGACCACGCCGAGGTCATCGCCAACACCCTCGACAAGGACACCGTGCCCCCGGATGTGGAGGAAGCCAAGCTGGACTTCTACCGCAAGCAGCGTCCCGGTGAGCCCACCACCCTGGAGGGGGCCAAGGGTCTGATCGGCGCGCTCTTCCTCAACCCCAAGCGATACGACCTGACCAAGGTGGGTAGGTACAAGGTCAACCAGAAGTTCGAGAATTCGGACGATCACTCCTCGGAAAACGGTCTGTTCAACCAGAACGATTTCATCGACACCATCCGCTACCTGATCCACCTCCAGGAAGGCAAACCGACCATGGTCACCCGGGCGGGCAACGAGGTGGCGGTCAGAACCGACGACACCGACCACTTCGGCAATCGCCGGGTGAGAACCGTCGGGGAGCTGGTTCAGAACCAGATCCGAGTGGGCCTGAGCCGGATGGAGCGCCAGGTTAAGGAGCGGATGTCCACCCAGGATCCGGCGTCTATCACCCCCACCTCGCTCATCAATATCCGGCCGGTGGTCGGCTCCATCAAAGAGTTCTTCGGTTCCAGCCAGCTCAGCCAGTTTATGGACCAGCCCAATCCTCTGGCCGGCCTCACCCACCGGCGGCGTCTGTCGGCCTTGGGTCCGGGAGGCGTGTCGCGGGAACGGGCCGGATTCGAGGTGAGGGACGTCCACCCCTCCCACTACGGGCGTATGTGCCCGATCGAAACCCCCGAAGGCCCCAACATCGGGTTGATCGGATCGCTGGCCAGCTACGCCCGGGTGAACCGTTTCGGCTTCATCGAAACCCCCTATCGCGAGGTGGAAAACGGCCGGGTAACCGACGTCACCAGCTATCTCACCGCCTCCGAAGAGGAGCGCTACGTCATCGCCCAGGCCAACGCCGAGCTGAACCAGGACGGCACCTTCGTTCGCGACCGGGTTTTAGTCCGCCGGGCGGGCGGGGAGATCGACCGGGTTCCACCCCAGGACATCGACTACATGGATATTTCGCCCAAGCAGATCGTTTCGGTAGCCACCTCTTTGATCCCTTTCCTTGAGCATGACGACGCCAACCGGGCGCTGATGGGATCCAACATGCAGCGCCAGGCGGTACCGCTGCTCCGCACCGAGGCACCCCTGGTGGGTACCGGCGTGGAGGCCCGGGCCGCCCAGGATTCGGGCGACCTGATCATGTCGGAGGTCACCGGCAAGGTGACGGCTATTGACGGCGATCAGATAGTTGTTACCGAGAACAAGACCAAAGAGGAACACCGTTACCTGCTTCGCAAGTTCGAGCGCTCCAATCAGGGCACCTCGATCAACCAGAAACCGGTCGTGAGCCTCAACGAGCGGGTGGTTAAAGGGCAGGTCATCGCCGACGGTCCCTCCACCCAGGCCGGTGAGCTGGCCCTGGGCAAGAACCTCTTGGCCGCCTTCATGCCCTGGAAGGGACACAACTTCGAGGACGCCATCGTGCTCAGCGAACGGTTGGTCAAAGAGGATGTGCTCACCTCTATCCATATCGAGGAGTACGAAATCGATGCCCGTGACACCAAGCTGGGCACCGAGGAGATCACCCGCGACATTCCGAACGTGGCGGAAGAGGCCCTGAAAGACCTCGACGACGAGGGCATCATCCGGGTGGGCGCCAACGTGGGACCAGGCGATTATCTGGTCGGAAAGGTCACCCCCAAGGGTGAAACCGAGATGACCCCGGAGGAACGTCTTCTGCGGGCAATATTCGGCGAAAAGGCCCGAGAGGTGCGGGATTCTTCGCTCAAGGTTCCCCACGGCGAGGCGGGCAAGGTAATCGACGTCAGGGTCTATAGGAGGTCGGACGGCTTTGACGACCTCCAGCCGGGAATAAACGAGCTGGTCCGGGTGTATGTTGCCGGACGGCGCAAGATATCGGAGGGCGACAAGCTGGCCGGACGGCACGGCAACAAGGGGGTGATCGCCAAGATCCTTCCCGAGGAGGATATGCCCTTCCTGGCGGACGGCACCCCGGTTGACATCCTGCTTTCGCCGCTGGGTGTTCCCTCCCGCATGAACCTGGGTCAGGTGCTGGAAGCCCATCTGGGCTGGGCGGCCGCCCAGGGTTGGCAGCCTTTCGAGGGCGATTCCCCGGCTGCGGTGGGCAGGCCGCCGGGTTCGCTACTGGCCACGCCGGTATTCGACGGGGCACATCAGGAAGAGATCCGGGACATCCTCGCCAACAGCCTCCCCAACCGGGACGGAGATCGTCAGGTGGCCGATGACGGCAAGGCCACCCTCTATGACGGGCGATCCGGCCTTCCTTTCGACACCTCTGTCACGGTGGGCTACCTATACACCCTCAAGCTGGTCCACCTGGTCGACGATAAGCTCCATGCCCGCTCCACCGGACCCTATTCGATGATCACCCAGCAGCCTTTGGGAGGCAAGGCCCAGTTCGGAGGCCAGCGGTTCGGGGAGATGGAGGTGTGGGCGCTGGAAGCCTACGGGGCCGCCTACGCCCTTCAGGAGCTGCTCACCATCAAATCGGACGATGTCCTAGGTCGGGTGAAGGTGTACGAGTCCATCGTGAAGGGTGACAACATTCCCGAACCCGGGATACCGGAGTCCTTCAAAGTACTTATCAAAGAGATGCAGAGTCTGTGTCTCAACGTGGAGCTGCTGTCGGCGGGCGAGGAGGTCCGGTTCCGGGATCTGGACGAGGATCTCTATCGCACCACGGAGTCGCTCGGAATTGATCTATCGCGCCCAGAGCGCCGGGAAGAAGGTTGATCAGCGTGGATTGGGGAAACAAGGCCGAACAGGCCGGTACGTACAGTGGAAGCTATCCGACTCCGTTCAACCCGCCGGCGAAGGACGTCTTCGACGAGATCAAGATCGGCCTGGCCCCGCCGGAGCAGGTCCGCTCCTGGTCGTTCGGGGAGGTCAAGAAGCCGGAGACCATCAACTACCGGACCCTTAAGCCGGAGAAGGAAGGTCTGTTTGACGAGCGCATCTTCGGCCCGCAGAAAGACTGGGAATGCGCCTGCGGCAAGTACAAACGGGTCCGCTACCGGGGTATCACCTGCGAGAAATGCAACGTCGAGGTCACCCGCAGCAAGGTCCGCAGGGAACGGATGGGCCACATCGAGCTGGCCGCACCGGTCACCCACATCTGGTTCTTCAAAGGTGTTCCCTCCCGTCTCGGATATCTGCTCGACATGTCTCCCAAGGAGCTGGAGAAGGTCATCTATTTCGCCGCCTATGTGGTGACCGAACTGGACGAACGGAAGCGTCTTACCGACCTCCCGGAACTGGAAGAACGCATGGAAACCGAGATGGAGCTCGAACGGGAGGAGTTCGAGGAGTGGCGTGATGGCCGCCTCAAGCGCCATGAGGAGGAAATCCGCCGCATGGAAGAGGGGGGTGCCAAGCCCGCCGAGATCAACGCCCGTCTCCGCGAGGTGGAACGCGAGATCGCCGACCGGGAAGAACGCTGCGAGTGGGAGTGCGAGCTGTATCGGGAGGCATTCGAGGCCTTTCGGGGACTGAAGCCCAAGATGCTGGTCGAGTCGGAGCAGCTCTGGAGAATGCTCTACGACCAATACGGGGATTATTTCTCCGGCGGTATGGGCGCCGAAGCGGTCAAAACCCTGCTGAGGCGGATCGACCTGGACGCCGAGATGGAGATGCTCCGCGAGAACCTGGTGGCCACCTCCGCCCAACGGCGGCACCGGGCTACCCAACGGATCAAGGTGGTCAAACCGTTCTGGGAGGGCAAGCATTCTCCCCGAAGCATGATCGTGGAGTCGGTGCCGGTTATCCCCCCCGACCTGCGCCCGATGGTACAGCTCGACGGCGGTCGCTTCGCCACCTCCGACCTGAACGACCTTTATCGGCGGGTCATCAACCGCAACAATCGGCTGAAGAGACTGCTCGACCTGAACGCCCCCGAGATCATCGTCAACAACGAAAAGCGCATGCTCCAGGAGGCGGTGGACGCCCTGTTCGACAACGGTCGCCGAGGCAAGGCCGTCACCGGACAGGGGAACCGTCCGCTCAAGTCGTTGACCGACATGCTGAAGGGCAAGCAGGGCCGGTTCCGGCAAAACCTGCTGGGCAAGCGGGTGGACTACTCGGGTCGTTCCGTGATCGTGGTAGGGCCGCAGCTCAAGCTCCACCAGTGCGGTCTGCCCAAGGTGATGGCTTTGGAGCTGTTCAAGCCCTTTGTGATGAAGAGGCTGGTCGATCGGGACATCACCCAGAACATCAAGTCCGCCAAGCGGATGGTGGAGCGCCGCCGCCCCCAGGTGTGGGACGTACTCAAGGAGGTCATCCGGGAGCATCCGGTACTACTGAACCGGGCACCTACCTTGCACCGGCTGGGTATCCAGGCCTTCGAGCCGATCCTGGTGGAAGGAAAGGCCATCCAGATCCATCCCCTGGTATGCGAGGCCTTCAACGCCGACTTCGACGGCGACCAGATGGCGGTTCACCTGCCCTTGTCGGCCGAAGCCCAGGCCGAGGCCCGCATCCTGATGATCTCCACCAACAATGTTCTCTCCCCGGCCAGCGGGTTTCCGGTGGTGGCACCGTCCCAGGACATGGTGATCGGTATCTACTATCTGTCCGAGAAGGTAGACGACGCCCAGGGTGCCGGACGGGTTTTCGTCGACCCGGATGAGGCCCACATGGCCTACGACCTCGGCGAGATAGCCCTGCATGCCCCCATCAAGGTGCGAATGGGCCGACTGGCCGGCGATCCTGAGGTTCACGCCAAGCTGAAGGACTTCATTCCCGATCTGATCACCGAAAATCCGGTCGACGGAGACGCCCTGTTCGAGACCACGATCGGTCGCATCATGCTCAACGAGGCCATGCCGGACGGCTTCCCGGTGCTGGATTCGGTGATCCTGAAAGGCCCCCTCAAGTCCCTGATTGCCGAGATCATCGAGCAGTTTGGGAAAAACGAGGTGCAGAAAACCTTGGACGGCCTCAAAGAGCTGGGCTTCGAGTATTCCACCCGGTCGGGCCTGACCATGGGCCTACGGGACGTGCGGGCACCGAAGGACAAGGAAAGGATCCTCGGCCGACACCAGAAGAAGGCCGACGGCATCGACCGCCAGTATCAGCGGGGAATCATCACCCAGGAAGAGCTGCACCAGGAGCTGATAGAAATCTGGACCGAGGCCACCGAAGAGGTGACGGCCTCGATGGAGAAGGCCCTGGCCACCGACTCTTTCAACCCCATCGACATGATGGTGAAGTCCGGTGCCCGTGGTAACCGGATGCAGGTCCGCCAGATCGCCGGGATGCGAGGTCTGGTCGCCAACCCGAAGGGCGACATCATCCCCCGTCCCATCAAGGCCAACTTTTTGGAGGGCCTGACCGTTCTGGAGTATTTCATCTCCACCCACGGGGCCCGCAAGGGTTTGGCCGACACCGCCCTTCGGACCGCCGACTCCGGATATCTGACCCGCCGGTTGGTCGACGTTTCCCAGGAGATCATCGTGCGGGAGGAAGAATCCGAGGACCGGGGGATAAACATTCCCATCCGCGTGCCGGGTCCCGGTGGGTGGAACCTCATCCCCAACCTGCGCAATCGGGTCTACGGTCGGGTGCTGGTCGACGACGTGCTGGTCGACGACCGGCCGGTGGTGACCAAGGACGGCCGGGAGCTGGTGGCCGGCGAAGTGCTGGATCGTTACGGACTGGTAGCCCTGGAAGGGGCTACCGAGGTCAAAAGGGTCCGGGTTCGGTCCCCCCTGACCGACGAGATCTCGCACGGTATAAGCCAAGCCTCCTACGGCCTGAGTATGGCCACCGGACGGATGGTGGAGCCGGGCGAGGCGGTCGGGATCATGGCCGCCCAATCGATCGGCGAGCCGGGCACCCAGCTGACCATGCGCACCTTCCATACCGGCGGGGTGGCCGGACAGGACATCACCCACGGCCTTCCCCGGGTGGTGGAGCTGTTCGAGGCCCGCTCGCCCAAGGGTAAGGCGATCCTATCCGAGGTGGGGGGCCGGATTCGTATCGATGAAACCGACGACGGCGGCCGGGCCATCGTGGTGGAGTCGTCGGACGACGAAACCAGCTATAAGGTTTCGAGACGAGCCCGACTCACGGTCCGGGAGGGCCAGGAAATCTCGCCCGGCACCGCCCTTACCGAGGGACCGCTCGACCCCAAGGAGGTCTGCGAGATCCAAGGGATCCGAGCCTGCCAGCACTACCTGGTGGAACAGGTCCAAGAGGTCTACCGCAACCAGGGCGTGGACATCCATGACAAGCACATCGAGCTGATCGTGCGTCAGATGCTGCGCAAGGTGCGGGTGGTGAGCACCAACGATTCCGACTTTTTGCCCCATCAGCTGGTCGACTCCACGGAGTTCCGCGAGGAGAACCGGCGGCTGGTGGCGGAAAACAAGCGGCCCGCCGAAGGACGTCCGGAGCTGATGGGGATCACCAAGGCCTCGCTGGCGACCGATTCGTGGCTGTCGGCGGCGTCCTTTCAGGAGACCACCCGGGTGCTGACCGAGGCGGCCATCAACGGCCGGTCCGATTACCTGCGGGGCCTCAAGGAAAACGTGATCATCGGCAAGCTGATTCCCGCCGGTACCGGGGCGAGCCGGTATCAGGCCGTTCACCCGGACCTGCCGGATGCCGCCACGCTTCCTTCCAATCTGGGGGCGGACTGGTTGGCTTCCCTGGAGATGCCCGGCGAGGAACCCAACGGGGAGCCTACGGAGAGCACGGTGGCGCCACATCTCCAGAGCCAGGTGGAGGAGGCATTCAAAAGCGGCTCGGACGAGACTACCGAGAGTGCCGAGGAGGAGAGCGTTCCCGCCTCCTAGTCGGGAGGTCGGATATCCTGGGCGTGGTCCATCGAGGCCACCAGCAGACCGGTTCCGGTGTCGATCACGACGATCCGGTCCAGTCCTTGTACCAACACCGTGCGATCGCCGGCTATTACATAGCTAGCCGTCACCGAACGTAGCTCGGCGGGTCCGGCCACCACGTTGGCCTGCCCGTCCGGGGCCTCCTTTTGCCACAGTGCCAACCATGACCCCAGGTCGGACCAGCCCGCATCCAGCGTAACCATGGCACCCCGGTCGGTCTTTTCCATGACCATCCGGTCGATCGAGCCGGACGGACAGGCGGAGAAGGCGGCTTCGTCCAGCTCTATCACCCGGCGGTCTCTTTCCTCCCCCGGAAGCGCCGCCCTAACCTGACGGAGCATCTCGGGACGGGCGTTGCGGATCTCTTCGATCAGCAGGCCGGCTCGAAACAGGAACATCCCCGAGTTCCAGAAGCAGCCCCCCGAATCAAGGTAACGGTGGGCGGTTGTCTGGTCGGGTTTTTCGTGGAATGCCTCGATGCGGTAGACGTCCTGATAGGGGGAAATAGGCGCTCCCGGTTGGATGTAGCCGAAGCCGGTTTCGGGACGATCCGGTTTAACCCCGAAGGTCATCAGCAGGTCCGATGGGGCGGCTTCTGCGGCCCGGGTCACAGCTTCGGCGAACCGGCCGGGCCGATCGAATCCATGGTCGGCCGGCAGGACCAGCAGCAGGTCGTCTTCTGTGGACAAAAGGGCGGCGGCGAGCGCTGCCGGAGCGGTGCCGCGCCCGACCGGTTCCAGCAAGGCCCGATACCGGGTCACGCCTATCTCGTCCATATGCTCGGCGATCTGAGGATGATGATCCTGTCCGTATACCAGGATCGGCTCGGCGACCTCAGGAAGCTGAGCGGCCCGCAGGACGGTTTCCTGCAGCAGGGAACGCTCCCCATGAAGGCGGATCAAAGGCTTGGTCTGTTCGGCGTTCGACAGCGGCCACAGCCGGGTGCCCCGCCCTCCCGCCAGGATTACCGGTTTTATCATTTCGGGATTAGCCGCATCGGTCGGCGTGGACCCGTCCGGCGAACCGGTCGGTCATACCCGCCACATAATCCACCGCCCTCTGTAAAGGGGGGTCGGTGTCCAAGGCGGAGGAAGCCGGTATCTCGGCGGGATGGGCGGAGAAGTAGCCGACCAGATCCTTGACGATCTGCATGGCCTGGCGGCGCATAGCCTGGCCCTCAGGACGAAGATAGACCCGCTCGAACATGAAGTTTCGGAGCTCGTCCATGGCTTCGGCTATGTCTGGCTCCATGGCTATTTGTCCGGCCTGGATGGAACCTTCCACCACGGCGTGCACCATGGTGGTAACCCAGCGGCCGTGCTGTTCTCCCAGCCGGGCCTGGGCTGCAAAGGGCATGTCTCGATATCGTATTATCCCGGCCCGCATGGCGTCGATCGGGTCATGGCTCAGGTAGGCGATCCGGTCGGCAAACCGGCAGAGAGCCCCCTCCGGGGTGGACGGCCCCTGCTCTACCCGCCACGGGTGGGCTCGAATGCCGTCCCGAACCTCCCAGGTGAGGTTCAACGGCTCGATCACGGAGAGGATTCGCTCTGAGTGGTCGGCATGGACCCATCCCTCGTCCAGGATCTCGTTCAAGGCGTCTTCGCCGGTATGTCCGAACGGGGAGTGCCCGATGTCGTGACCCAGGCAGATGGCTTCGGTCAGCGCCTCGTTAAGCCCCAGCGCCACGGCCATGGAGCGTCCGATCTGGGCGACCTGGAGGGTATGGGTGAGCCGAGTGACGAAATGGTCGTTCACCGGATCGATGAAAACCTGGGTCTTGCGGGCCAGCCGGCGAAAGGCGTTGGAGTGGATGATCCGGTCGCGGTCCCGCTCAAAGGCGGTCCGCAAAGGGTCGGGTTCTTCGGGTTCGGCTCTCCCCTTCGACCGGATTGAGCGACCGGCCGCCGGTGCCAACCGGTGCAGCTCCGCCTGTTCCCGGGCTTCTCGATTCAGGAAGTGAAATGGTTCCATTGCCAGGAGGGTACCCTCCCCGACAAATCTAGCCACCCGGGAGGGTGCGGGCCGGTTTCGGCTCAGGCCCGGTAGTGCGATTACGATTCCAGGGAATGGGCTATCAGGCGCTGTATCGCAAATACCGTCCGCAACGCTTCGACCAGGTTATAGGTCAGGAGCACGTGACCGAAACCCTGGCCAAGGAGATCGCCGAGGGCCGGGTCGCCCATGCCTATCTCTTCTCCGGCCCCAGAGGCACCGGTAAGACCACCACCGCCCGCCTGCTGGCCATGGCACTGAACTGTGCGGGGCGGGGGGAGGCCGACACCGAACCGTGCGGGGCCTGCTCCTCCTGTTCCGATGTGGCCGCCTCGATTTCCATGGATGTTTTGGAGCTGGACGCCGCCTCTCATAACAAGGTGGACGACATTCGGGATCTCCGGTCCGGGGTGTCGACCGTGGCCTCGACCGGCGGTGCGCAGCGGGTCTTCATCCTTGATGAAGCCCATATGCTCACCAAGGCGGCCTGCAACGCCCTGCTCAAGACCCTGGAAGAGCCACCCGAGCACGTCCATTTCGTGCTGGCCACCACCGAGCCCTACCGCCTTTTGGACACGGTACGTTCCCGCAGCCAACGCTTCGATTTCCATCTGGTGCCCACCGATATCCTGGTCAAACACCTGCAGGCCATCTCCGAAGCGGAAGGCTTTGAAGCCACCGAAGACGGACTGCTGGCGGTGGCGCGGCGGGCGACCGGCTCGGTCCGTGATGCGCTCAGCCTGCTGGAACAGGTGGCGGCCCGAGATGGTGCCATCACCGAGTCGGGGGTGCAGGCGGCGCTCGGGGTGGCGGGACCGGAATCGCTTATGAAGCTGGCGGATGCGATCGCCCGAGAAGACCCGGCCCCGGCCCTGGAGATGGTGGCCCGGCTTTCCGCCCAAGGAGTGGATCTGCGGCGCTTCGTGGGCGATGCACTGGATTTCTTCCGAGGGGTCTTCCTCACCATCTACAGCTCCAACGTGGAGGAGATAACCCACCAGCCCCCGGACGTTATCGAGCGCTGGCGGGAGGTGGCCGGCCGGGTGCCGGTTGCCCTGGTGATGAGGTCGATCGACCTGTTCGGCGAAACTCTGGGCCGGCTCCGGGAGGGCCGGGAGGAGCGCATGATGCTGGAGCTGGCGGTGCTGAAATTATCCCGTCCGGAGCTGGATGACCGTTCCGAGGCCCTGCTGCGTCGGATCGAAAAGCTGGAGCGGGGGATGGTGGCCCAGCCCTCCTCTCCACCCTTGGCTCCGGCAGCCGAACCCCCCACAGTATCGTCGGTTCCTGCCGGCGACCCGGAACCGCCGCCGACCGGCAACGATTTCCAAAGCCTCTGGCCCCGGCTGGTCAACCAGGTGATCGAGCAGATAGGTAGCCGACAGCAAGCCCAATTCCGGGAATTGGTACCGTTGGGAGTGGAGGAATCCGTCTTGGTGTTGTCGGTTCCCAACCGTTTCAGCCTGATGAGCCTCCAACCTGATCGGGAGCTTTCCGTACTGATCGCCCGGCACGCCGGTGCCTTGCTGGGGCGGGAGGTGACCGTCGAATACCGACTGGCGGACGAAGCATCAGCCGAAGAACCGGACCAACCCGAGCCGCCGGGCGAGGAAAAGTCCGAGCCTGCACCGGCCCCACCCCAGGAATCCGAAGCCGAAGTAGAGCCCCCCGAGGCAACCGATCCAGGACCGGCGGTGCAGGCGGACGGGGCCACGGCCATCAAGCAGGCGGCGTTCCTACTCGAAAACCATTTCAACACTCGCGAGGTCCCGGCCGATTAGGCGGGATGACATGGTTATGGGGGTCGCTCCGACTACCCTGATGGCCATATGTTCGAGCCCCCCGTACAAAGGCTGATCGACGAGCTGTCCCGCCTTCCCGGGGTGGGTAGAAAGTCGGCCCAACGTCTGGCGTTTCACCTGCTTAACGTGGACGAAGCCGACACCCGCCGGTTGGCAGAGGCGATCATCGACCTAAAGGAGCAGACCTCGGTCTGCAAGCGCTGTTTCAACGTCACCGCCGGGGCGGAATGTTCGATCTGCCTGGATCCCCGAAGGGAGCCTCGTCACATCTGCGTGGTGGAGCGGGTGCAGGATATTGCGGTGATCGAACGCACCCGCGAGTTCGCCGGAAGGTATCACGTGCTGGGTGGTGCGCTTTCGCCCATTGACGGGATCGGACCCTCCCAGCTTCGGATCCGGGAGCTGGAGGATCGGATCCGCCATCTCCAAAACGGTTCGGCCGGGTCTCAGAATGGGGAGGCGATCGAGCTGATTATCGCCACCAACCCCACCATCGAGGGGGACACCACCGCCATGTACCTGGCGCGTCGCCTCAAACCGTTCGGGGTAACCGTCACCCGTCCCGCCAGCGGACTTCCGGTGGGAGGCGACATGGACTACGCCGACGAGATAACCCTGGGCCGGGCCCTGGCCGATCGCCGTACCCTGTAAATTGATGGAATGGATTTGATGGCCAAAGGAGTCGGGCCGGTCGAAACCCGACTTTTTACCTTTGGAAGCCAGAAACCCTTCGTCTGCGAGAACGGCGAGGAAATCGGACCGGTCACCCTGGCCTACGAAATCTACGGCAAGCTGAACCAGGCGCGGGATAACGCCATCCTCCTGTTCCACGCCCTGACGGGAAGCCACCACGCCGCAGGCGTTAACCCTGATTACCAAGGTGCCGGCGATCGTTGGACTGACGAGATACACACCGGATGGTGGGATGCCTTTATCGGCCCGAAGCGGTCCCTCAACACCGACCGGTTTGCGGTGATCTGCGTCAACTGGCTGGGCCATTGCTATGGATCCACCGGACCGCCCTCCATAGACCCGGCCACCGGACGGCCTTACGGTTCCACCTTTCCTCGGATAACGGTCGGCGACACCGTTCGGGCCCATTTTCGTCTGCTCGATCATCTGGGGATCGAGCGGTTGCACGCCGTGGTGGGCGGGAGCGTGGGGGGCATGATGTGCCTCGACGTGGCGACCCGCTATCCGAGGCGGGTCCGGTTTGTGGTGCCCATCGCGGCGGGTTTGAAGTCCACCACTCTTCAGAAGCTCCACAATTTCGAGCAGATCAACGCCATCTACAAGGACCCCGACTTCAAAGGAGGCGACTATTACGCCGGCCCGCCCCCGAATGCCGGGTTGTCTCTTGCCCGAATGATCGGCCATAAGACCTTCAGGTCGCTGGACCATATGCAGGAGCTGGCGCAAGAGAAGGTTTTGGTGTCAAACGAGCTGGTGCGGCTGCCCATAGAGAGCTACATGTGGCATCAGGGCGAGAAGTTCGTCAAGCGCTTCGACGCCAACGCCTATCTGAGGACCATGTGGGCCTGGCAAGATTTCGACCTCTATAGGCAGGCAGACCGGCAGGGGATGACCGTTCGGGGTTTGCTGGCCGAAGGGTCACACAAGTACTTGGCCGAAGGGGCGCATAAGTATCTGGTGTTCTCGATCGACTCGGACGTCTGCTACTACCCGGTGGAGCAGCGAGAGCTGACCGAGGAGCTCAAAGGGGCCGGATTGGATGTCGACTGGATAACCGTCCACTCCGAGAAGGGACACGACGCCTTCCTGTTGGAACCCCATCTGTTTGAGCCCCACCTTCGTTATCATCTGGAAGCCGAATGGTTTCGCCGATGATGGCAGACTCGCCGCGGGCAGGAAGAGGAGCTTGATGGATCACCGCTTTGGTTTCGATACCCGGTCCATCCATGCCGGACAGCGCCCCGATCCCGAGACCGGTGCCCGGGCCTTGCCGATCTATCAGACCACCTCCTATGTGTTCGAAGACCCTCAGCAGGCCGCCGACCTGTTCGCCCTGCAAAGTTTCGGCAACATCTACACCCGGATCGGCAACCCCACCACCGCCTCCTTCGAGGAGCGGATGGCCTCATTGGAGGGCGGCTTGGGCGGACTGGCCGCCGCCTCCGGCATGTCGGCCCAGCTGGTGGCGGTGCTCACCGCCTGCGAGGCCGGCGACCATATCATCGCCAACCGTTCCCTCTACGGGGGAACCTTCACCCAGTTCGACGTGAGCCTGCGGAGGATGGGGATCGAAACCACCTTCGTCGACACCAACAACCTGGAGGAAATCGAAAAGGCCATAACCGATCGAACCCGGCTGATCTACGGCGAAACGGTCGGGAACCCGGCGGGTGACATCCTTGACTTCGAACCCATGTCCGATCTGGCCCACTCCCACGGCCTTCCGCTGGTGGTGGACAACACCTTCGCCAGCCCGGCCCTGTGCCGTCCCATCGAACACGGTGCCGATGTGGTGGTCCATTCCGCCACCAAGTTCATCGGCGGGCACGGGGTGGCCATAGCCGGGGTGGTGGTGGAGAACGGGCGCTTCCCTTGGGACAACGGTCGGTTCCCGACCATCACCGAACCCTCGCCCGCCTATCAAAAGCTGACCTTCTGGGAGAACTTTCGGGAGTACGCCTATCTGATGAAGGCCCGGATGGAGCTGATGCGGGATGTGGGGGCGATCCTCTCGCCTTTCAACGCCTTCCTGCTCATGCTGGGCCTGGAAACCCTTTCCCTGCGCATGGAGCGCCATGTCGCCAACGCCCAGGCGGTTGCCGAGTTCCTGGAATCCGACCGGAGGGTTTCGTGGGTTTCTTACGCCGGACTACCTTCCCACCAATCTCACGACCTGGTCGCCAAGTACATTCCGGCCGGCCCTGGTGCGGTGTTTACCTTCGGGGTGGCGGGTGGCTACCAAGCCGGGGTGTCGTTCATCGAGCGGGTGGAGCTGGCCTCCCATCTGGCCAACGTCGGCGACTCCAAGACCCTGGTGATCCATCCGGCCAGCACCACCCATCAGCAGGTGCCGCCGGATCAACGGAAGGCCGCCGGGGTGGGCGACGACATGATCCGCATCTCGATCGGCCTGGAAAACATCGAAGACATCCTCTGGGACCTGGACCAGGCATTGGGGAGCTGAAGCATGACCGAAGTATTGGAAGCCGACGCCCGCACCCGGCTGCGGATCATTCATAACGCCCGCTCGGCCGCTTTGGTAGGGGTGTCGGGCAACGAGCTCCGGGCCTCCAATTTTGTGGCCACCTATCTGATCCGAACCCATCTGCGGGTGTATCCGGTCAACCCGGTCTATGACGAGATACTGGGTTTGAAGTGCTACGACTCCCTGGCCGATCTGCCCGAGGTACCCGACATCGTGGACATCTTCCGCCGCCCCGACGCCATTCCGGAAGTCGTTGACGAGGCTATCTCGGTCGGGGCCAAGGTGGTTTGGTTCCAACTCGGACTGCGCCATGACGAAGCCGCCCGCACCGCCATAGACGCCGGATTGGAGGTAGTGCAGGACCGCTGCCTCAAGATCGAGCACGCCCGCTTCTCCGGCCGTCTTAACCTGGCCGGTTTCGACACCGGGGTAATTTCCTCCAAACGCTACCGCCGCATCTAAACCCCACCGAAACCTCAGGGCTCCCAGAAATTTAGGGAATATGATACGGCTATACTCAGGTTATACATACTGTAAAGACTGAGATACTCATCTAGGAGGAGCAATGTCCAAGGCTGTCGGGATCGATCTGGGAACCACCAACAGCGTCATAGCGGTGTTGGAGGGCGGAGAGCCCACCGTGGTCGCCAACGCCGAAGGTGCCCGTACCACCCCTTCGGTGGTGGCTTTCAAGGACGATGAGGTTCTGGTCGGTGAGATCGCCAAGCGCCAGGCCATCACCAACCCCGACAACACGGTTCGTTCGGTCAAGCGTCACATGGGGACCAACTGGTCGGTGTCCGCCAACGACAAGTCCTATCAGGCCCAAGAGGTTTCGGCCCGAACCCTGATGAAGCTGAAACGGGATGCCGAGGCCTATTTGGGAAGCCCGATTACCTCCGCCGTGATCACCGTGCCCGCCTACTTCAACGATGCCCAGCGCCAGGCCACCAAGGAGGCGGGCCAGATAGCCGGCCTGGAGGTGCTGAGGATTATCAACGAGCCTACCGCCGCCGCCCTGGCCTACGGGCTGGACAAAGAAGAATCGGACCAGACCATTCTGGTGTTCGACCTGGGGGGCGGAACCTTCGATGTTTCGGTTCTGGAAATCGGGGAAGGGGTGTTCGAGGTCAAATCCACCAGCGGAGACACCCAACTGGGCGGTGATGACTGGGATCAGGTCATCATCGACTGGCTGGTGGAAGGCTTCAAGAACGAAACCGGGGTTGACCTGAGCCAGGACAAGATGGCCGTGCAACGCCTCAAGGAGGCCGCCGAGAAAGCCAAGGTTGAGCTGTCCACCGTACCCGACACCGACCTCAACCTGCCGTTTATCACCGCCACCGCCGACGGCCCTCTTCATCTGCAGAGGAAGCTGACCCGTGCCGAGTTCGAGAAGCTCACCGAGCATCTGGTCAAACGGACCGAAAGGCCTTTCAAGCAGGTTATCGCTGATGCCGGGATATCCGCCCAGGACGTGGACCATGTGGTGCTGGTGGGCGGTTCCACCCGGATGCCCGCCATCCAAGAACTAGTGAAAAGGCTGACCGGCAAGACACCTCATCGGGGGGTCAACCCCGACGAGGTGGTGGCAGCCGGTGCCGCCCTGCAGGCGGGTGTGTTGACCGGCGATGTCAAGGACATCCTGTTGTTGGATGTGACCCCGCTAACCCTGGGTATCGAGACCAAGGGCAGCGTTAGGACCAAGATGATCGAGCGCAACACCACCATTCCCACCAAGCGCACCGAGATCTTCACCACTGCGGACCATAACCAGTCGGAGGTGGAAATACACGTGCTCCAGGGTGAGCGTTCGATGGCCTCGGACAACAAGAGTCTGGGTAGGTTCCGGCTGACCGGAATCCCGCCCGCCCCGATGGGGGTTCCCCAGATCGAGGTGAGCTTCGATATCGACGCCAACGGGATCGTGTCGGTCAACGCCAAGGATCTGGGTACCGGGCGACAGCAGGCCCTGACCATCACCGGCGGCACCGCCCTGTCTCAGGACGAGATCGAACGGATGGTCGAAGATGCCGAGCGCTACGCCGCCGACGACCGGAAGCGGAGAGACCTGGCCGATGCCCGCAATCAGGCCGATCAATTGCTCGACCAGACCGAAAAACTGTTGGAAGATCACGGGGATAAGCTCGACGGACAGGAACGCTCCGCCCTCGATGGGGCGATGCAGGAGCTGAGGTCGGTCGTCGGAAGTGAGGATTCCACCGCCGAAGATATCCAGAGCAAGATCCAGGCGTTATACCAGGAGTCGATGGTGTTGGGGCAGAAAGCGAGCGCCGCCCAAGCCGAAGGAGCGGAGCCCGGCCCGAGCTATACCATCCCCGAAGACGAGGACATAGTGGAGGCCGAGATCATCGATGAAGGAGACGAAGTTTGACCGCCCCAGCCCATCCGGAAAACGGTGTCGACCCGGTAGACGAGCTGTTAGAGGAGATTGTCGCCGAAGATCTCGATCTTCCTGACGCCGAGGAGCTCGACCTTCCTGACGATCCGAACCAGGTCATCCGGGACCTTACCGAGCAACTAGAGACGGCCCGGGCGGAAGCCGAGCAGGCCCGGGTGGAAGCCGAGCAGGCCGACGACCTATGGAAACGGTCTGCGGCCGAGTTCGAGAACTTCCGCCGGCGTCGGGCCCGCTTAGAGGAAGAGTCGGCCGCCAGGGCCTCGGCGGAGGTTATTAAGCGACTCCTTCCGGCTCTGGACGGCTTCGACGCAGCGCTGGCCATGGATCAAGCCTCGCAGGAAGACGGCACCCCGACCTCTTCCGCCCACCCCCTGCGCCAAGGCCTGTCCAGCACCCGGGAGTTGCTGCTTTCCACCTTGGCCGGTGAGGGACTGGAGCCCATCGAGGCATTGGGCCAGGAGTTCGACCCGGCCTGGCACGAGGCGGTTCATATGGTCGAAGGGAGCGGCACCCTGGTGGTTACGGCCGAGTTGCGGCGCGGCTACCTCCTTAAAGGAAGGGTGATCCGCCCCACCCAGGTGGTGGTCGGATACCAACCGGACTCCTCAACCGACCCGGACCCGAAGTGAGTCCTCCGACCGGGCGACCATGAACCGCGACTGGCTGGAGAAGGACTTCTACCTCCTGCTGGGAGTCGCCCAAGACGCCGATCAGCCCGCCATCAAGAAGGCCTTCCGGCGTATGGCGCGGGAGCTTCATCCGGACGCCAACCCGGATAACCCGAACGCCACCGAGCGGTTTCAGGAGGTTTCGGAGGCTTATGAGGTGCTGTCCGACCCCGAACGCCGGGCGGCATACGACCGGGTTCGTTCGCTGGGTGCCCCAAGCGGCGGCGGGTTCGGTTCCGGGGCGGGAGGCGGTTTTGGGGGCGGCTCGGTCCGGTTCGAAGACCTGCTGGGCGGTGCCGGAGGGGGGATAAGAGACTTTATCAACTTTGGCCGAAGGGGAGGAGGTGCCCAACGAGGTGCCAACCAGTTCACCACCCTCGACCTCACCTTCGAGCAGGCCATTAAAGGAACCACCCAAACGGTTACGGTGTCGGGGGCGGGCCGGTGCGAAAAATGTTCGGGGTCAGGTGCAGAGCCGGGCACCCGGGTGGACGTGTGTGCGAGCTGTGGCGGCACCGGCACGGTGGCTGCCAATCAAGGGGTCTTTTCCTTCACCAATCCCTGCGGGGTCTGCGGAGGCAGCGGCCGAAACATCGAGACCCCCTGTAGCAGGTGTCAAGGATCGGGCCAGAAGAACCGGACCCGCACCATAAAGGTGCGCATTCCGCCCGGAGTCCGGGACGGCAACACCGTTCGGCTGCGAGGTCGGGGGGCTCCGGGGCGAGGCGGAGGCCCTCCCGGTGATCTGCTGGTCAAGGTTCGGGTGGGTTCCCATCCGGTTTACTCTCGCAAGGATGACAATCTGACCATGCAGCTTCCGATTAGCTTCACCGAGGCGGCGTTGGGTGCCAGGGTAAATGTCCCGACCCTGAACGGGACGGTGACCCTCAAAATCCCGGCCGGAACCTCATCGGGTCGGACCTTCCGGATACGCAAGGAAGGGGTGCAGCGAGGTGCCGGACGACAAGGTGACCTGTTGGTGACGGTTAACGTTGCCGTCCCCGAAAGGCTGTCGAGGCAGGCCAAGAAATTGTTGGAGGAGTACCGGCAAAAATACGAGAAGACCGACCTCAGGGCGCATCTATAAAGAAGGGAGAATCCGGATGGACCAGGAAAAGCTTACCCCCGAATTGGAGGCGGTTTACGTCATCTCGGTGGCTGCCACCCTGTCCGGCATGCACCCCCAGACCCTGCGCATATACGAACGTAGAGGCCTGATCGAACCCTACCGTACCCCGGGTGGAACCCGGCGCTACTCGGCGGCCGACCTTGAGCGGCTGTCCCTGATCCAGGAACTAACCGGCCAGGGCATCAACATCGAAGGCGTTAAGCGAATTATGGAGCTGGAAGCGGAGAACCGGGAACTCCATGACGAGACCCGACGCCTGCGTCGCCGTTTAAAGGTCGCCCAGGAAGCCGCCATCACCGCCACCGAAGCCCTGGAACGCACCAGGCGGCGACTACGCAGAGGGGAGATTCTGGTCCGAAGCGACGTGCTCCGCTTCCCCGACAACATATGAAAATCAGGGCGGTCGTTTTTGACTTTGGGGGTGTGGTGATCCGTACTCCTTTTGAGATGGTGGCCGGTTTGGAGCGGCGGCTGGGCCTGGTGCCCGGCACCATCGGGTTGACCGGACCTTTTGATCCCCAAGCCGACCCACTATGGCAGCGGTTTCAGTCGGGAGAGTTCACCGAGGTGGGTTACTGGCACCGTCAGGCGGATCGCTACGCCGATCTGATTGACGCCGGAGAGGATCGGCTCCGTAGCTTCATGGACGCCCTCTTTGACGCCCCCCGCCGGGAGGTGATCCGCCCCGAGACCTGGCGGTTGTGCGCCGTCCTTCGTTCCAAAGGGCTTCGGGTGGCGGCGCTCACCAACGATCTGGGCCGCTTCCATGATCCGGCCTGGATCGAGCGGATGCAGGTACTGGACAAGTTCGACCCGTTGGTAGACCTGTCCCACAGCGGGGTTCTCAAGCCCGATCCACGGGGTTACAAAATCCTGCTCGACCAGCTGGATCTTCCCGCCGATCGGGTCTTGTTCGTAGACGATCAACCGGTCAACATCGCCGGGGCCGAACGGGTGGGCCTACGCACCGTCTACTTCGATGTGCCGTACCCCTCCGGCTCGGTGGAACGGGTCCTGAAAACGGCCGAAGCCCTCATAGGAGAAGGTCTAGGAGCCGGTCACAGCTCTCCCTGACCCGGGTGTGGTCGAAGAAAAGGCCGGGCATACCCACCGCCTCCCCGCCCTTGATGTTTACCTCCATGTCGTCTACGAACAGACATTGGGAGGGTTCCAGCGCCAGTCGTTCCGCCACGGTCAGATAGGTGCGGGGGTCGGGCTTACGAAAACCCAGGGTTACTACGTCAATGACCTGCTCGAACAGGTGGGCGTAGGGCCAGCTTTCCCACCAGCCCACCCCCAGCCACTCGCTGGAATCATTGGAGAGGGTGGCTTGGCTATATCGTTTACCCAGCGTTTCGATGGTGGTCATCACCTCGGGTCTGACCCGATCGGTCCAGTCGATCTCGGTCTTCAGGTTGATCGGATACCCTCGGGCCCGACTGGCCTCCTGATAGTCCGCCCAATAGCGGGACTCGCTGAGCTCACCGGTGGAGCATTTCCGGTATTCGGCGTCGCCTTCCTTGGAAAACGGACCCCGCGGCAGCACCCCCTTTGCCCAACCATGCTGCTCTTCCACCTGTCCCAGCGCCTCGAACGGCGTCTCGTACAGGATCCCTCCCATATCCCAGACCACCGCCCGGATGTCATCCCTCATCCGGTCGGTTCCACCCGGCGGCGTGCTCGAGCATCATCTCCCGCCACGATCCGATCGGGGGAGGGGTGGGCAGGTCAACCGAAACTATTCCGTCTTCGATCCGGATCGGATATTGCTCCAAACCCAGCTCCGGAGAACCGCATTTGGTGCCGGTCTCCACCTGGTATCGCCAGAAATGGAGAGGGCAGGTCACAATCCCGTCCTTAACCAGCCCACCGGATAGGGGCGAGGCCTGATGGAGGCATTCGTTCCGATAGGCGTAGGCGGTGTCGCCCAGCCGGATTACCACCGCCCATCCGTCTCCGATCTCTACGCAGCGATTGGTGGGCAGGTCTTCCAGCGGCCCGACCGTGATAATCGGCATCCGGGTCTTAACCCCCTAATTTCAAGACCACCGCCTTGGATTCGGTGAAGAACTCGTAGCTGTACTCTCCGCCTTCTCTTCCGATGCCGGAGTCCCCATATCCGCCGAAGGGGGCTCGCAGGTCGCGCACGAAAAAACAGTTAACCCACATGGTGCCCGCCCGCACTTCCCTAGCCACCTTATGGGCGGTGTTCAGGTTGGTGGTCCACACCATCCCCGCCAACCCGTAGCGGGTCTGGTTGGCGATGGCGATGGCCTCGTCTATCTCCTCGAAGGGGATGATCATCTCCACCGGCCCGAAGATCTCGTCCTGGCAGGAGCGCATGTGGTTGTCGGCGTCGGCGAAGATGGTCGGTGCCACATAATTGCCCTTTTCCAGTCCACCTTCGGTGAGCCGATAGCCTCCGGTCATCAGCTTGGCCCCTTCTTCCTCGGCCAGGTCGATGTAGGAGAGCACCTTTTCCAGATGCTCCCTGGTCACCAGCGGGCCCATTTGGGTGGCGGTTTCGAGGGGGTTGCCCACCACATAGCGTTGCGCACCGTCCACCATTCGGGCCACGAACTCGTCATAGATGGGCCGCTGAACCAGCAGGCGTGCCCCGGCCAGGCATACCTCGCCCTGATTGGTGAAGATGCCGCGCAACGATCCGGCCACCGCCTCGTCCAGGTCGGCGTCGGCGCAGACGATGTTGGGGGAGTTGCCGCCCAGCTCGAACGAGAGCTTCTTTAAACCGGGTGCGGCCGCCGCCATGATGGCCTGGCCGGTGGCCGACTCTCCGGTGAAGGTTATCCCGTCCACCTGCGGGTGTCGCACCAACGCCTCGCCGGCCTCGTCAGTACCGAAGCCGTGTACCAGGTTGAAAACCCCGTCCGGCAGGCCCGCCTCCTGGCAGATCTCCGCCAGCAGGGTGGCTGTAACGGGCGACTGCTCGGCCGGTTTGGCCACCACCGTACAACCGTAGGCCAGCGCCGGTGCCACCTTCCAGGTGAGCAGCATGAGGGGGAAGTTCCACGGCGAGATGGCCCCCACCACCCCCAACGGCTCTCGAAGCTCGTAGGTAAAAACCCCGTCCCAAGGCTTCGGGAAGGCCTTGGTGTGGGCCTGTTCGGCGGCGTCGGCAAAGAAGCGGAAATTGTGGGCAGAACGGGGGATGTCCTTGCTGCGGGCGGCCGAGATCGGCTTGCCCATATCCCGAACCTCCCACTCTGCCAGCTCGTCCAGACGAGCCTCGATCCCTTCTGCCACCCGGTACAGGGCTTGGCGGCGGAGGGCGGGGTCCATAGCCGCCCAGGCCGGAAGGGCGGTTGCGGCTGCTTCCACCGCCCGGTCGACGTCGCTTTCATTGCCCCTGGAAACGTCGGCGATCGGGGTGTTATCGATCGGGCTTATGGACGGGAAGGTTTCTCCCGAAGACGAGTCCTCGAAACGGCCTCCGATGAAGTGTCGTAGCTTTTTCATGGACTTCCCTCCTCCTCGGGTTCCGATTGACCGGTGGCGGCCTGGCGCTCGGCCATCACCTGGTAGGCGGGTCGCCCGGCGATGCCGAAGCCGTGCGGTTGGAGCTCGTTGACCATGACCCGCACCGTTTCGATGGGGGCATCCAGGCTTTGGACCAGCGCCTCCGACACCGCGGCGATCATGCCCTCGATCTGTTCCGGTGAGCGCCCTTCCAGCAGGTTGACGGTTACTATCGGCATGGGTTTGCTCCTTGTCTTAGCTATGAACGCTCATGGTGACGCTTCCGATCCGATCCATCTCCACGTTTACAAATGTTCCAGGTTCTAGTTCGATCGGTCCGGTCAGGCCGCCGGAAATCACCAGATGGCCCGCTTTAAGGCCCCGACCGGACTCGGCCAGCCGCCGCACCAGCCAGGCGACGGACGCGGCGGGATAGCCGAAGGCGGCGGCACCGGCCGCGCTGTAGAGAAGCTCACCGTTCACGTAGACCACCACCCCGATTCGGGACAGATCGAAGTCGGGCAGGGTAGCTCGTCGGCCGAGCACCACCATCCCGGCGGAGGAGTTGTCGGCCGTGTTGTCGAAGGCCCGGAACCGAAAATCCTCAAAACGGGAGTCCACCACCTCGATGACCGGCATGACAAAGGCGGTGGCGGCCAGAACCTCGGCGGCCGATACCGCCCCGCCCGCCAGGTCCCGGGCCAGGACGAACCCGATCTCGGGCTCGGCTTTGGGATGGATCAGCCCGCCGAGCGATACTGTTCCGTCCGACACGATCATCGGGTCGGTCAGCCATCCATAGTTGGGGGAATCGATCCCCATGGCGGTCCGCATGGCTTCCGAGGTGAAGCCCAGCTTGGCACCGACCACCCTTTCTCCGGCGGCCATCCTCAGGGCCACGCCGCGATCGGCGATCCGGTAGGCATCGGCCTCGGTCAGGTTCGGGTAGGAGTCGGTCAGCCGCGCCACCGGTGAGCGGCCCAGGCGGGCCTCGTGGAGCCGGCCTGCGAGCCGGTTGACGATGTTAGGGGGAAGCAGGTCAGGATCGGTCATCGAACCGCTATCTCTATGGCACCGATCCGGTCGAAGCTGGCTACCAGCGAATCCCCGGGCCGAATCGGAAAAGCCTCGGTAAGGGCACCGGGCAGCACCAGGGTGCCGGCCGGCAAGGCCCGGCCCCGCTCGGCCAGTTTGCGGACGAACCAGGCGATGGCCGCCGCCGGATGCCCGAGCACCGCCGCACCGGCCGCGGTACCCAGCACCTCCCCGTTCTTCTCGAAGACGCAGCCGACCAAGGACAGGTCGATACCGTTTAGAGGCACCGGGTTTCCCACCACAAAGGCACCGGCGCTGCAGTTGTCGGCCACCACATCGGCCAAGGTGAAGGAATAGCCCGCAAAGCGGGAGTCGAGGATGTCCAGGGCCGGGGCAACCGCCGCCGTGGCACCCAGGACATCGTGCAGGCCGATCGGGCCCTCCAGGTCACGAGAGATCAGGAAGGCGATTTCCGGTTCCGCCCGAGGCTGGATGAGCTGCCCGCTGTCCAACGGCTCGCCGGGTTCGGCCCGATGCCGATCGGTCATCCATCCGTAGAGAGGCTCGGCCACCCCCATCTGCTGCTGTTTGGCCCGGCTGGTAAGACCTAGTTTGGCGGCAACGACTGTTTGTCCCTCCCCGACCATCCGACCCACCACCTCATCCTGGATGTCGTAGGCCGAGTCGATGCCGAACGAAAAGTCGTCGGTTAGAGGACCGATCGAGGTGCGGGACCGTACCGCTTCCATCAAACGATCGGCGGCGGCATCGATCAGGGTCGGGTCGGGTGCGGTTTGGTTCATTTCCCTCTCCTTATGAGCCCACCATTTTGGAGGCCGCCCGGCGTTGCAGCTCCATGGCCACGTCGATAATCATGTCCTCCTGGCCTCCCACCACCCGGCGTTCGCCCAATTCCAACAGGATGTCCCGGGTGGGAACCCCGTAGCGCTCGGCGGCCCGCTTGGAGTGGAGCAGAAACGACCCGTAGACCCCGGCATACCCCAACAGCAGGCCGTCCCCGTCTATCACCCCCTGTTCAGGGCGGATGGGACGAACCGCAGTATCGGCCACCTCGATCATGGCGATCGGGTCGATACCGGTCTCCCAGCCGCTCCTTTCGCAGGCCGCCACCAGGATCTCGGTAGGGCAATTTCCGGCACCCGCTCCCAGACCGGTGGTGCATCCGTCGATCTGGTCCACCCCCTCTTCCAGGGCGGCCAAGGAGTTCGCCACCGCCAAGGACAGGTTGTTGTGGGCATGGATTCCGACCTGACAGGACAGGTTGGCCTTGAGAAGCGCCACCCGGCGGCGGGCGCCGTCGATGGTCATAGCGCCGGCCGAGTCCACCGTGTAGACGGCATCGGCACCGTAGGATTCCATCAGCCGGGCCTGTTCCAGCAGCTCCTCCGGCTCGATCATATGGGACATCATCAGAAAACCCACCGCCTCCATTCCCAGATCCTTGGCCAGGGCAATGTGCTGTTCGGAGATGTCGGCCTCGGTGCAGTGGGTGGCGATCCGGGCTACCCGGGCACCCAGGTCGGCGGCCTGACGAAGATCGTCCTTAACCCCTATGCCGGGCAACATCAGCACGGCGATCTTGGCGTAACGGGCCGTCTCCACCGCCACCTGGAGCAGGCCGGTTTCGTTGGTATGGGAGAAGCCGTAGTTGAAGGACGACCCGCCCAGGCCGTCACCGTGGGCTACCTCGATAACCGGGATCCCGGCCGCATCCAGACCCGCTACTACCCGCCGCACCTGTTCGGTGGTGAACTGGTGGGCGATGGCGTGCGAACCGTCCCGGAGGGTGGAGTCGGTTAGCCGGAAGGAGGCGCTCATCGGACCATCGCCTCCGCCACCCGTATCGCCGAGGCGGTCATGATGTCGAGGTTGCCGGCGTAGGCGGGTAGGTAATCGGCCGCCCCCTCCACCTCCAACAACGTCACCACCCGGGCTTTTACATCGCCGCCGGGGGTGCGGAACAGGTCCTCGTCGAACACCGGCGGTGCCTTGAGACGGTAGCCGGGGACGTAGGAGGCCACCGCCGCGACCATCCGGGTTATGGCATCTGCTACCTCATCCCGGTCGTAGCCGTCGCCCAGGGCGCAGAACACCGTGTTGCGCATCAGGATGGGCGGCTCGGCCGGGTTGAGCACCATAATGGCTTTTCCGAAGTCTGCGCCACCCACCTCTACCAGCGACGCGGAGGTGGTGTGGGTGAACTCGTCGATGTTCTGGCGGGTTCCGGGGCCGGCCGAGACCGAAGCCACCGTCGAGACGATCTCGGCATAAGGGACCTCGGTTACCGAACGGACCGCCGCCACGATCGGGACGGTGGCCTGGCCTCCACAGGTGATCAGGTTTAGGTCGGGGGCGTCAAGATGTTCGGCCAGGTTGACCGGAGGAACCACCAGCGGGCCTAGCCGGGCCGGGGTAAGGTCGATGGACCTGAGCCCTACCCGGCGATAAAGAGGGGCGTTGATCCGGTATACCCAGGCCGAGGTGGCCTCCAGCACCAGGTCCAGCTCGGCAGCCCGTTCGATCAGCCCGTCCACTCCATCGGCGACAGTTTCCACCCCGGCCTCCCGAGCCCGGGCCAGGCCCTCCGAAGCCGGATCTATCCCCACCATCAGGGCGGCCTCCAACTTTTCGGAGCGCAACAGCTTGTACAAAAGGTCGGTTCCGATATTGCCGCTCCCGACTATTGCGCAGCGCAGGGTCAAAATCAGACCATCCTTATGGCGACCGGCCCCAGCCGATCGAAGTCGGCCCGGGCCACGTCACCGGAGCGAACCTCCACGGCGGCGTGGAGCGATCCGGTCATGATGAACATCCCCTCCTCCAGGGTGACGCCGTATCCGGCCAGGGTGTTGGCCAACCAGGTCAGCGCCAGAATCGGGTTTCCCAGCGCCGCCGCGCCCGCACCCGTGGCCACCACCGAGCCGTTATGGGAGAACACCATCCCCACCAGTCGAAGGTCGAAGTCGATCGGAACTATCCGGCTGCTCATCATCACCGCTCCGATGGAAGCCAGATCGCTCACGGTGTCGGCCAGGCGTATCTTCCAGTCTTCGATCCGAGAGTCGACCACTTCCAGGGCGGCCACTGCCCCGCCCACCGCCCGGGCGGCTTCGATCGGGGTTAGGTTGGGGCCGGACAGAGGACGGTTCAGCACCAAGGCGATCTCCGCCTCCGCCTTGGGCTGGATGAGCGCGGAAGAATCCACTTCTCCCTCCAGGACCATGGAACTCAGCACCGGCCCGTAATCCGGTTCGGTCAACCCCATCATGGACTGCATGGCCTTGGAGGTAAGGCCCAGCTTGTATCCGACTATTTGGTCACCTTCGGCAACCAGCATCTCCGCCAATCTGGTCTGCACCTCGTAGGCGTCATCGGCCGACATATCCGGGTCGGTAGCGGTGAAAGGGGGGATAGGTCGGCGATCCCGTCGGGCTTCATACAGGGCCTGGGCTCGCTGCTGTGCGATCGTCATATCGTTAAACGGTAACCGGAAAATCGACCGATTCGCCCGAATTGTTCCGCTATACGGTACAAATCCGAGTATTCATTTTTGGTAGCCGAGCTGGTGGGAGGCTACGGCCCCCGCCTGACGAACCGCCGGAATCAGGGTGCCCAGCTTTTCCCTTAGCTGGGATTCCTCGCCGGCCAGCGAGATGGCGGCCACCACCGATCCTTTACGGTCACGTACCGGTGCGGCGATAGAAAGAATCCCCAGCTCCGACTCCCCCTCGTTGAGGGCATAGCCGTTGCGCCGAATCTCGGTAAGTTGACGGCGCAGCTCCGAGAGGTCGGTAATGGTGTGGACGGTCTTGGGAACGAGAACCCATCCATCCAGCACCTTGTCGAGCTCCGCTCGGTCCAGAAAAGCCAACAGGCACTTTCCCGAGCTGTTGGAATGGGCCGGTTGCCGGCGTCCGACCTCGATGAACAGGCGCAGCATATTGGGCGATTCCAGGCGCTCCACATAGATAACCTCTCGATGGTCCAGAACCCCGGCGTGAACCGTTCCGCCGGTCACGTCCTGCAGCCAGTTCATGGCCGGGCTAAGGGCGGAGTGGAGGTTCAGCCCGTTAACCGCCGTGTTACCCAGGTCATACATGGCCAACCCGAGGCGGTAGCGGGCGGTGGCCGGATCCTTGACCAGCAGCTGCTCTTCGGCGAGGGTGGTGACCAAACGATGGACGGTGGACTTGCCCAGGTCAAGACGTTGGGAGAGCTCGGTGATCCCCATTTCCGGCCCGTGAGCCGAAATCGCCTTGAGAAGACGGGCGGCGTTACGAACCGAGGAAAGGGTACGGCTGCTCACGAGCCCTCTTTAAGAGCCTTGAGCAAGGCCTGTCGGACCACCTGCCGGTCGCCCGCACCGGAAGCCGCCCGTACCGTATCGCTCCAAGGTGCCAGGGCGCAGGCCACCAGGCCGTGGACCCGGTTCAGGCCGGCGGCGTCGGCGGCGGCCAGCTCGTCCACCAAACCCGGGTCGCCCGCATATGATCGGATGGCTTCGTAATCCCGGGCGGCGGCCAGATGGGCGTTGGCCAGGCCGGTGCCGGCGTGACCGGCGTGATGGCCGGTTAGATCGGAGCCGGGCCGCACCACCAGATGATATTGATGGCTGCCGATCCCGATCACCCGCCGAACCGCCTCCGGGTCCGACCCCTCGGCCTGCTCGGCGTTGGCCAAGGCCGGGAGCACCACCGGATCAAGGAAACGAAGTTGCCATTCCATCCCGTCCTGGTTCTGTTCCCACACCACTTCCGGCCCTTTGGGTGCGGGCAAGGACTGCTCGGTGGCTATCACGTGTAGGTTGTGCGCTCCGGCCGCCACCACCGTGAAGCGGTTGCGCAGCATTGCCAACCCCCCTTGTACGGCCGGCGGATAGGTAGCCGCGATCCGGAAATAGGCGGCGTGGACGTTGCGGATGTATTCCGCCATGGAAGAACGCAGATCCTCGGGTCGGGCCATGGCCGTCCATTCTAATCGGCGTTCTTATATACGGAACAAAGTCTCCGGAGCGGGCCGGAAGATCGTAGATTATAGAAATAGTTCGTTCGCATAAAGGGAGCCGGCTTTGGGTATTCTCCGCCTAAGTCACGTCGACATCACCGTGCCCGACCTGGACCTGGCCACCGCCTACTACACCGACGTGATGGGCATGATCGAGGTGGAACGCACCACCGATCGGGTGTTCTTCAAGTGCTGGGACGAGGAGGATCATCACTCCCTGGCGGTCCGCTACCACCCTCGGGTGGGGATAGATCGGTTCTCCTTCAAGGTGGAAGAGGATGACGATCTGGCCGAGATGGAAGCCCGGGTGGAGGCGTTCGGCTTCCACGTCGATCGGATTTCTCGGGGAGAGGAAATCGGACAGGGAGAGTCGATCCGTTTCGCCACCCCTTCCGGCCACACCATGGAGCTGGTTAAGGAGGTCGAAAAGTTGGGTAGCCTGGTCCCCAAGGTCAACCCTCTTCCCTTACCCCCCGATCTGCCCGGCATCGCCCCTCCTCGCATGGATCATCTCCTGGTCACCGCCGAAGAGGTAGGAGAAGCCACCAGGTTTTACACAGATGTACTCGGGTTCCGGGTCACCGAGCAGCTGCTGGACGGGGACGGCCATCAGATCGGAACCTGGATGGAACGAAGCCATTCCCCCCACGACCTGGCGGTGGTGTCGGGACCTAACGGGGGGCTGCACCACTTTGCCTTCTGGTTGGACGCCTGGGATGACGTCCGCCGTTCGGCCGACATCCTGGCCTATCACGCCATCCAGATCGATGTGGGTCCCACCCGCCACGGCATAACCAGGGGGAGTACCATCTACTTCTTCGATCCGATGGGAACCCGTAACGAGGTCTTCACCGGCGGCTACCGTCCCGACCCCGATTTCCCCACCATCACCTGGACCGAGGACAACATCGGCAAGGCCATTTTCTACTACGAGGGCGAGCTCAACGAACGATTCATGAAGGTGCACACCTGATGGGGATCCTGCGTCTCTCCCATGTGGCGATCCGCACCCCCGATATCGAGCTGGCCACCGCCTACTACTCCGAGGTATTGGGCCTGGTGGAAACGGCCCGGGAGCATGAGCGGGTGTATATGAAGTGTTGGGATGAACACCAACATCACAGCGTGATCCTGGAATACGCCCCGACCTATGGGCTCAACCGGCTGGGTTTCAAGGTACAACACCGCTCCGATCTGGATGATCTGGCCATCCGGTTGGAGTCGGTGGGGGTACGCACCGAACGGTTCGGTCCCGGGGAGCTGGGGCCGGGCTCGGGCGAGACGGTACGATTCCGCGCCCCGTCCGGCCATGTCACCGAGCTGGTATGGGGGATGGCCCAGGTGGGCAACCTGCTACCGCTGACCAACCCGCCGCCCGAGCCTCTGGGCCTGGTCGGGATCCATCCTCCCCGAATCGACCATATCTTCTTGATGTGCGAAGACGTTGATGCGGTCACCCACTTCTACACCGATATCCTGGAGTTCCGACTCACCGAGCAGGTTCTGGCCGACGACGGCCATCAGCTGGTCACCTTTCTGGAGCGCACCCACACCCCGCACGACATCGCCTTTATCACCGGCCCCAACGGTGCCTTCCACCATGTGGCCTTCTGGCTGGACGATTGGAACGAGGTGCGCCGGGCGGCCGATATGTGTTCCTATCACGGGATTCCCATCGACGCCGGACCGACTCGTCATGGTGCCACCCGAGGCTATGGTCTGTACTTCTTCGACCCGGCCGGCAACCGCAACGAGGTCTTCACCGGTGGTTATTGGTCCGATCCGGATCGGGAGCCGATCACCTGGACGGAAGCCGAGATCGGACGGGCGGTTTTCTATTACGAAGGGGTGGTCGATCACCGCTTCATGACGGTCCATTCATGACCGCCACCAAGCCCACCCTTCCCCGCACCGAACGCGACGAAGCACCCCTCTACCTGGCCCGCTACCGGGAGCGTCAGGCCCGTCCTACCGAGCCGGCCCGGGAAGAACCCGACGGAACGCCGCTTTATCTCCGACAGTTCCGCCGGCGTAGGGAGGAGGACACCCTGGTCGCCCCTAGACCTCCGCTGTGGGAAAGGGCGGACCATGGTCTACAGATGGTGCTGAGCGAGGACAACCGCAACAAGGAGATCAGCGGCCCGCCCGGTTCTTCGCTCCCTTTGGCCAACGATGTATATCTGATCCGGCATGCCGAGACCCAGGGCTATTCGGCGGAGGCCGGGCTCACCCCCCTCGGCTCTTGGCAGGCCCGTACCTATGGTCACACCCTGGCCCGTAGGGTGGGAGGGGACGAGAAGGTGGTCATCGTGCACGCCGACACCAATCGGGCCGGCCAGACCGCCGCCCGGATTGCGGACGCTCTGTCCGACGGCGTTCACCTTTTTGAGAAGGGAACCGAGCTGGTCGATCCCGAACCCCGTCCCGAGTTCCGTAACTTCGGGGTGGCCACCCCGGCCGGTTTGATGGATGTCACCTCGGCCTTCCGCCAGTATTACTCGGTCTTGGAGACCTTTGAGCGGCAGGCCCTAGGGGATCGTCCGGCCTGGTTGGTCGAGATAGACCGGTTTTGGCGGACCCAGCAGGGGGGTGGGGACCCGATCCAGCATTGGCTCACCATTCCGATGATGCACTTCGAACCGCCCTCCCTTTGCGTCCGCCGTTTCTGGAAGGGCATCCGCGCCATAGCGGCCGCCCATCCCGGGGCCCGGATCGCCATTGCCACCCATTCCGGTCCTATCCGGGCCTTCGCCACCTGTGCCTTCGGGTATGACCCTGGAGAGCCCTACAACACCGAACACGTCCGGGTGAAGCTGATCGAAGGGGGGCGGGAGGCGCTCATAACCTTCCGTAACCGGGTGCAAGAGGTGTTGGTTCCGGATTTCGACCAACTACCCGACTGGCAACCCGATACGGAAGCCCTCCTCTCGCCGGCGCATGTGTGATGCCTGTCCCACGATCGACCCCGACGCCCACCTCCTCCCGGAGGCACCTGAATCACAGGAGCTTCCGTTCGTGAGCGACCACTTCATCGTCTGGTACAACGACTTCCGATCCGAGGATCGCCCCCGGGTGGGAGGGAAAAACGCCGGTCTGGGAGAGATGATGGGAGCGGGTCTGCCCGTTCCGCCCGGCTTTGCCGTAACAGTGGAAGGGTTCGCCACCATCCACCACCACCCTGAGGTGGTCGAACAGGTCAGAGGCCTGTTGTCCGTTACCGATCCTTCCGATCCGGCCTCCCTGCAATCGTCTTCCGCCCTGATTCGATCGGCCATTGAGAACACCCTGATGTCCCCGGAGGTGGAGGCAGCCATCCGGGATGCCTATCACCGGTTGGGGAGTTACTGCGGGCTGGAGAAAGTACCGGTAGCGGTCCGGTCGAGCGCCACCGCCGAGGACCTGCCGGACGCCAGCTTTGCCGGCCAGCAGGACACGTTCTTGTGGGTGATGGGGGCCTCGTCGGTGGTAGAGCATGTCAAAAGATGCTGGTCTTCGCTGTTCACCGCCCGGGCGATGGCCTATCGTCATCAAATGGGTTACGGCCATGAGACCGTCGCCATGTCGGTCGGGGTGCAGCAGATGGTGGACGCCCGGGCGGCCGGGGTGGCGTTCACCCTGGACCCCGCCACCGGGGACCGATCCCAGATTGCGGTGGATGCGGCCTGGGGGTTGGGCGAGGCGGTGGTGTCGGGCGAGGTGACCCCCGATCACTTCATGATCGACAAGGTGATCATGGAAATCCACCACCGCACCATCTCTCCTAAACAAATCGAGATGGTCAGAGCCCCCGAAGGGAAGGGGGTGGACCGTAGGGAGGTGGAATCCGACCGACAGACCCAACCCTGTGTGACCGACCAGGAGCTGTTGAAGATCGCCCGCATGGCCAAAACCGCCGAGGGATTTTTTGGTGTCCCCCAAGATGTCGAGTGGGCGGTCGACCGCAACCTCCTCTCGGAACACAACGTGGTAATGCTGCAGAGTCGTCCCGAAACGGTATGGAGTCGTCGTAGCCCGCAGAAGATTTCCGCGGGTAGCGGCAACTTCATGGACAGCATCGTTTCCACCCTGATCAAACCGGTCCATACCCGATCCGCCTCGGACGGGGAGTGAACCATGTTCGTCTACCCGACCGGTGCCCCAACAACCGATCCGACAACCAACCGCCTATGGCAAAGGAGTACCCGATATGACTGAACGTTTTCCAAGTCCGTTCGAGGGAGAGACCCCCGCCGGTGCCGAGGGTTGGGAAGGTTTATACACCTACTCCCTCCCCTTCTCCGAAGATCGGAGAGGCTACGAGGAGGCCACCTTCTGGTTTCAGGACGGTATCCACTGGGCCGATCCGCTCACCCCTTGGGATGCCACCTGGTTGGAGTATGCCTTGGCTTCTCTTTCCCAGTACAACACCCGCCACTATCTGATTCCTCCCGCCCTGGGCGTGGACTATCGGGTGCTGAACGGATATGCCTACCTGTCGCCGGTGCCGGTGATGGATCCGGAAGAGATCGGAGCCCGGGTGCCGCAGTTTATGGAAAGGGCCGGCTTCTACTTCATGAACTGGGACGACCTCTACTCCAAATGGCTGGTCAAGATCAAGGACCTGATCGCCGAGATGGAGGATCTGAGCTTCAACCCACTCCCCGAGAAGGAGGCGATGGAGGTCATCACCGAAGGCCAAGGCAAAGGCTCCGGCCTGGATATCCAGGAGGAATACCGGCGTCTTCTCAACCTGGGTCTCAGGCTCTGGCAATATCACTTCGAGTTCCTTAACCTGGGCTATGCCGCCTATCTCGACTATTTCGGGTTCTGTAAGGAGGCCTTCCCCAACATCCCCGACCTGGCCATCGCCCGCATGGTGGCCGGGGTCGAGGTTGACCTGTTCCGTCCCGACGAAGAGCTGAAGATCCTGGCCGAGATCGTGGTCGAGCACGGGCTGGAGGAGCGGTTGGCCGGCGGGTTGGAAGCCCTGGAGGGCACCCCGTTCATGGACCACTGGAACTCGGTCAAGCATCCCTGGTTCAACTACTCGGCCGGTAACGGGTTCTATCACAACCACAAGGTTTGGTTGGAACATCCCGAGATCCCGCTGGGATTTATTTCGTCCTATGTGAACCGACTCAAGGACGATGAGGACATTTCCCGTCCTATCGACCGGATCCGTGAGGAGCGGGATCGGATCGTAGAGGAATACACCGCCCTGCTTTCCTCCGATGAGGATCGCGAAACCTTCGGCCAGAAGCTGGGTCTGGCCCGGGTGGTCTTCCCCTATGTGGAGAACCACAACTTCTACGTGGAGCATTGGAGCCACTCGGTGCTGTTCCGCAAGATGAAGGAGCTGGGCGACGTCTTCGTCAAGGAAGGGTTCGTCGCCGACCGGAACGACGTTTTCTATATGAAACGGGACGAGGTCAACGAGGCCCTTTGGGATATGTACTCGGCCTGGGCGGTGGGAACCGAACCCCGCGGCCCGGTCTATTGGCCACGAGAGGTAGCCCGCCGGAAGGGCATTCTGGAGGCGCTCCGGTCCTGGTCCCCTCCCCCCGCCCTGGGTGAGCCGCCCGAGGTGGTCACCGAGCCCTTCACCATCATGCTCTGGGGTATCACCTCGGAGAGCATCGACAACTGGCTCGGTTCAGGCGAAGATGACGATGGACTTAAGGGCTTCGCCGCCTCGCCCGGTATGGCCGAAGGTCCGGCCCGGGTGATCATGTCGGCCGATGAGATCGACCAGCTCCAGGAGGGTGAGATTTTGGTGGCACCGATCACCGCCCCCAGCTGGGCACCGGCATTCGGGACCATCGGAGCGGCGGTGACCGACATCGGCGGGATGATGTCCCATGCGGCCATCGTCTGTCGCGAATACGGCCTACCCGCCGTGACCGGAACCGCCTTTGGGACCAGGGACATCACCACCGGCATGATGGTTAGGGTGGACGGCAACACCGGCGTCGTAACCGTCTTGGACTGACCGCCCCCGGCACCATCCGCCGATAGTTTCAGGTACAAGTCAAGAAACGGAGGGAGGAAAATGCTTTCCAAGGAGCAGAACGAACGGCTCACTCGGGTCGGCCCGGGCACGCCCATGGGGGAGCTGTTACGCCGTTACTGGTATCCGGTCGCCTTTACCCGGGAGCTGGCCGACTGGCCGATCCATCCGGTCCGCCTCCTAGGTGAGGACTTCGCCCTCTGGCGGACCCCGCAGGGCGGTTACGGGATCATCCAGGAAACCTGCCCTCACCGGGCCGCCTCCCTCCTTTACGGGGTGGTCGAGGCGGACGGCATCCGGTGCGGCTATCACGGCTGGAAGTTCGACCAGGGCGGCAATTGCCTGGAGCAACCCGCCGAGCCCGACAAGTCGGCCTTCCGCCGTCACGTCAAGGCCTTCGCCGGCCGGGCCCAGGAGCTGGGTGGAATGGTCTGGGCCTACATAGGCCCGGATCCGGTGCCGGAGCTACCCCGTTTCGACGTATTCGTCGACCCGGGTTTCATCGACGTAGGCCATTCCAAGCTGCCCTGCAACTGGCTTCAGATCATGGAGAACTCGGTAGACCCGCACCATGTCGAGTGGCTGCACGGACGCTATTTCGAGTTCCTCGGCAACCAACAAGGGTTTTTGGCCCCCAAATCCTTCCAGAAGAAGCACCTGAAGGTGGGTTTCGACGCCATGGAGTGGGGGATACTCAAGCGGCGGGTACTGGAAGGCCACACCGAGGAGGACGACGACTGGGCGGTGGGCCACCCTCTGGTGTTCCCCTACTCGATGCGGGTGGGAGGTGCCGGTATCGACCAGATGCAGATCAGGGTACCGATCGATGACACCACCACCTGGGCGATGTTCTACTCCAACCACCATCCGGAGGGTCTGGACGTCTATCCCGAGCAGGTCTATCCGGTCGATTACGAGTACCAATGGCTCGACGAAAAGGGCCGTCACATCGTGGACTACATCGAAGGTCAGGACGTGATGGCCTGGGTTAGTCAGGGACCGATCACCGACCGGACCGCAGAACACATCGGCAAGTCGGACATCGGGGTCATCATGCTCAGGCGCATGTTCAAGGCCCAGATAGCCCGGGTGGAGGCGGGCGAAGACCCCACGGTCGGGTTTACCCGCACCCCTCAGGAACGGATCGAGCTGCCCTGTGAGAAGAAGAAGTTCGGGGCCGGGATCGACTTCGCCCTGGCGTGGCTGGACATGGGTTCCACCCGATATTCACCGGCTCTCGACACCCTGCGCAAGATCCACCTGGAAGCCGCCCGACTCCGGGGCGAGACCCCCAGCTCGACCGAATACTCGGTCAGAGGATGGGGGAATTGATCGGGGCATGACCGATCGGCGGGTTTCCGGCCCCCACTGGTGGGATCCCGACCGGATCGCCCATCTGGAGGATAAGCCCCGCTTCTGCCCCAACTGCGGCGAGGCGGTGATCGATGCGGAAGGTATCGCGGTCGAATACTGGGAAGCCGACCGTCGGGTGTATCACACCTGGTGCCGATCCTGCGGCTGGTCAGGCGACATCGTCCGAATCCAAAGAATGGTCGGCCACGAACCTGAGGATTGACAAGTGCGGGTAGGGGTAGACATCGGTGGAACCTTCACCGATCTGATGCTCTGGGACGAGAACGGCCGGGCCTGGATCGGGAAGGTTCTCACCACCGCCGACCCTTCGGCCGGGGTGGAAGAGGTTCTGCGGCAAACCCTGGCGAAACTCCAGAGGCAGGCCAACTCGATCCGCCATCTGGTTCACGGCACCACCCTGGTGACCAATGCCATTATCGAACGCAAAGGGGCTAGCACCGCCCTGATCACCTCGGCCGGGTTTCGCGACTCCATCGAGATCGGACGAGAGCATCGCTACGAGCTCTACGACCTGGATCTGGAGCATCCCAAGCCGTTGGTCCACCGCCATCTACGTTTCTCCGTGCCGGAGCGAACCTGGGCAGACGGAACCCAGGATGTCGAGCTGGACGAGGAACACATCGCCCGCCTGGTCCGGGAATTGTCGGACGCCGGTATAGAGGCGGTGGCGGTCTGCTTCCTGCACTCCTACGCCAATCCCGATTCCGAAGCCCGGGCCCGGGCGGTTATCGAAGACACCGTACCCGGGTTACAGGTTTCCCTTTCGTCCGAGGTGGTTCCCGAAATCGGCGAGTTCGAAAGGGCGTCGACCACCATCGCCAACGTCTACGTCCGACCGTTGGTGGAGAGTTATCTCAACGGGCTTCGCAGCCGGCTGGAGCAGATCGGTTTCGAGGGCCGGCTGTTCATCATGCTTTCGAGCGGGGGAGTAGCCACCTTCGATACCTGCGTTCGCTACCCGATCCGCCTACTCGAGTCCGGCCCGGCCGCCGGAGCGCTGGCGGCCGCCTCGGTCGGCCAGGACCTGGGGCGGAACTCCTTGCTTTCCTTCGACATGGGGGGCACCACCGCCAAGCTCTGCGTGGTGGACGACGGAGAGCCTTTGGTCACCCACGACTTCGAGGTAGACCGCCGCTACCGCTTCAAAAAAGGTTCGGGCCTACCGGTGCGGGTTCCGGTCATCGAGATGATCGAGATCGGGGCGGGTGGAGGCTCGATCGCCCGGATCGACTCCTTGGGGCTCCTCAAGGTAGGCCCCGAATCGGCCGGTGCCGACCCGGGGCCGGTTTGTTATGCCCGGGGTGGTCGGGCCCCGACCGTAACCGACGCCGACCTGGTTCTGGGCTACCTGGACCCCGACTACTTCCTGGGCGGTGAGATGAAGCTGGATGTGGCCGCCGCCGAGGCAGCCCTGGCAGAGAGTATCGGGGATGGCTTGGGTATGTCGGTGCCGGAAGCGGCCTGGGGGGTTCACCAGGTGGTAAACGAGGCCATGGCCAACGCCGCCCGTGTCCATGTGGTCGAGCGGGGCCGGAACCCACGGGGCTTACCGGTGGTGGCGTTCGGAGGGGCGGGTCCGGTGCACGGCTACGGGGTGGCCGAGCTGCTGGGCTGTCCCGAGTTGGTGCTGCCCTACGGAGCCGGGGTAGCCAGCGCACAAGGCCTCCTGGTCGCACCTCTGGCCTTCGATTTCGTCCGGTCCTATTACGGCCGGCTCGACCAGATGGACTGGGACGAGGTGAACAGAATCTTCGAAGCAATGGAAGGCAAGGGAACCGCTCTCTTGGCCGACTCCGGGGCCGGCCCGGAACAGATCAACCACACCCGCACCGCCGACATTCGATATGTGGGTCAGGGACACACCATCCGGGTTCCCATACCGGACGGCATTCTCTCCGACCTCCGGCGTCAGGCTATATACGAGGAGTTCGATCGGGTGTACCGGCACCTATACGGAAGGGAGGGCCCTCCGGTCGGTCTGGAGGCCCTCACCTGGAGGGTGGTTAGCCGGGGCCCCCGACCCGGTCGGGCGGCAACCCCTCATCCTGGCGAGGGTTCGGCGGGCAATGCCGAAGCCGCCCGCAAGGGAGAACGGCCCGCCTTTTTCGGCTCGGGGGGCGGTTACGTCCTGACGCCGGTCTACGACCGTTATCGCCTGGTACCGGGCTCCTCCCTTACCGGCCCGGCCATCATCGAGGAGCGGGAGTCGACCGCCGTCATCGGCAAAGGAGGGCGGGTCCGGGTGGATGAGAGGCTCAATATCGTGGTCACCTTGGGAGGAGGGACATGACCGCCCGACTGGATCCGGTTCTGATCGAGGTGCTCTGGAGCCGGGTGCTGTCGGTCGTCAACGAGCAGCAGGTGGCCTTGCAGCGCACCGCCTTCAGCACCATCGTGCGGGAGACCCAGGATCTGGCCTGCGGGGTGTTCGACACCCACGGCCGGATGATGGCCCAGTCGCTCACCGGCACCCCCGGCCACATCAACGCCATGGCCACCGGATTGCGCCATTTCCTCCACGAGTATCCACCCGGTTCGCTCCAACCAGGCGATGTTCTGATAACCAACGATCCGTGGATGACCGCCGGCCAGATCAACGATATAACGGTAGTGACGCCGGTCTTCAAAAACGGCCGCGAGGTGGCCTATTTCGCCAACACCTGTCACGCCGCCGACATCGGGGGAAGAATCCTCTCCGCCGAGGCCCGGGAGGTGTACGAGGAAGGGTTGCGAATCCCGATTATGAAGCTCTACGACCAGGGCAAAATCAACCAGGACCTGATCTCGATCGTCCGGGCCAACGTGCGGACGCCCGACGAAACCGTAGGCGACCTTTACGCCCAGACCTCCTGCAACGATGTGGGGGCCCGGGCGTTGCTGGGCTTCATGGATGAGTTCGACCTCGACACCGTAGATCCGCTTTCGGATGAGATAATCACCCGCTCCGAGGAGGCGATGCGGGAGGCCATCCGCGAGATCCCCAACGGGGTTCATAGGCATGAAACCTGGAGCGACGGTTTCGAGGAACCCATCCTGATCAGAGCGACCGTAACCATCGAAGACCAGGACGTTTTCATCGACTTCGCCGGTTCCTCGCCGGAGAGCGCCCGCGGCATCAACGTGGTCTTCAACTACACCCACGCCTACGCCTCGTTCGCCATGAAGGCCGCCGTCAGCCCCGACATTCCCCACAACGACGGGGCCTTCCGTCCGGTGCACGTTTCCGCTCCACCCGGATCGATTCTCAACTGTTTGGAACCGGCCGCGGTGGCGTCCCGGCACCTGATCGGACATTTTCTACCGGGGGTGGTGTTCGGGGCCTTGGCCGAAGCCCTTCCCGACCGTTTGATGGCACCGGGTGCGGATCCGATCTGGATCTCGATCTGGAGGGGCCGCCCCCCTGGTTCTGACGACCGTTTCACCTTCAGCCTGTTCCAGTGCGGCGGGGCGGGTGCCCGAGCCTCCAAGGACGGTCTCAACACCACCGGCTTCCCCAGCGGGGTGGCGGGCGTTCCGGCCGAATCTTTGGAAACCCTCACCTCCCTGGTTCAGCACCGCCGGGAACTCCGCACCGACTCCGGAGGGATCGGCCGGTTCAGAGGAGGGCTGGGCCAGCTGACCGAGATGAGCTGTCGGACCGACCAGGACTGGACGGTGTCGGCGATGGTTGACCGCATCTCCCATCCACCGGAAGGCTTGTTGGGTGCCGGGCCGGGGGCGGCCGGAGAGTTCAAGATAGACGGCACCAAGGAGGGAGAGCCCAAGCGTCTGCTGGTGCTGAAACCCGCTACCAAGGTGCAGCTGAACCTACCCGGAGGGGGAGGCTACGGCGATCCGTTTACCCGAGACCCGGAGGCGGTTTTGGAGGACGTAATCGAGGGATACGTATCTATTGAAGCCGCTCGCCGGGATTACGGGGTAGTAGTGGAGTACCTGGGTAAAGACGATCAGCTGGTTCGCCTACCGCACCACTATCGCCTTGACCGGGAAGCCACCCACCGCCTGCGTACATTAAAGTAGCTTGTATGAGGATGTCGGGGCCGGCCAGGAAAGCCTTGGGAGGAGCGCTGTTCGTCTATGCCATCCTCTACACGACACATGTCGTTTTTAATCCCTTCTATTCGGATCAGATATCCACCTCAGATGTGTACCAGATCATGAATCCTTTGACGGCGATAGGTATTTTGATTTCGGCTGCAGTGGCCTGGAGGCACAAACCGGCCTCAGAGGATGCATCGGTTTCATCGGGACATTATCTGGCTGCTCAGGCCGGGTTCTATCTGAGCTTGGTGTTGGCCATCTTGTTCTTCACGCTTTGGTTCAGGGGGCTCAATGACGAACCTTCGGGCGCGGCCGACAACATGGCTTGGTATTCCGTTGCCGTGCTCCACCCACTGGTACTGGGTACCACCGGAACCCATCTATGGAAGTCGACCGACTGATTCACTCAGGTTTCGTTCCGGCGGCTGCTCAGCCAGGCCCCCATCAAAACCAACCCCATCCCCGCCAACTGGAGCAGCACCACAGTCTCGTTTCGGAAGGTCACCCCTAAGAGGGTAGCGACCAGGGGGAGCAGATAGATAGACACGCTTCCCCGGGTCGATCCCACCCGACCTACCAGGGCCGCCATGAGCACATATCCTCCACCGGTGTTCAGTACCCCGAGAACCAAGATACTGATCGCCGAGGAGACCCTCAAGGAAGACTGCGGAATCGACATAAGGCCGACAGGTGTCAACAGGGCAGCCGCTATACCAAGCGCCCACATCAGTAAGGCCGGCGAGCCATATCGTTGGGTGAGCGGCACGGCGGTATTCAGGGAGAACCCATACAGCAGCGTGGCCACCACCACCAGCACCACCCCCCAGGCCTCGGCTTCCGATCCGGAGGCGACCGGGTAGCCGATCAGCAAGGCCCCGATAAACCCCAATGCCACCCCGACAACCAGGCGCAGTCGAGGGAGGGTATGAATCAGCAGGGCCGCAATCACCGCACTCCAGATGGGAACCAGGGCGTTGAACATCCCCGCCAAGGCCGAATCAATGCTCCTCTGGGCCAGCGGAAACAGCACGAACGGGATGGCCACCCAGGTGAGGCCGAGAAGCACCATTCTGCCCAGGTCGGCTCGATCAATGCGGCGGCGGGCCATCGGGAGGACGGCCAGGGCCAGGAACCCGAGCAGGCTCCTCGCCCAGGCTATTACCGGAGGTGCCAGAGACTCCAGCGCAATATCGATGAAAAGGTACGAAGACCCCCAGATCAGGGCCACCCCCACCAACAGAGCCCAATCCAACAGCCCGAAAGACCCGGTTTGCGAGCCCTCGGCGGTGGCGATCAAACGGTGGGCTCTTCCGGAGCGGGACCGTGGGTTCAGATCGGGCATCGGAGGGAAAGGGTAACCGGGTTGTATCCGGCTTCGACCCTCCTAAGCTAGAAGGGTATGGAACTTCACCAGATCAAAGACCAGGGTGCCGAACCCCCTCGGGTGGTTCTGCCCATGCCCGAGGCCGATTTAACGGAGCGCATCCAGGCCGCCCGAACCATAGGAGAGATATCCGCGGTGGTTGCTGATAGCCCGCAGTCGATCGAGGCCTGGGCGGCGCTGGCCAAGCTCCATGAGGAAGCCGAGGACGGCGCAGAAGGCCTGGTGTCGGCCTACGCCTGCTATCGGGTCGGCTATCACCGGGGTTTGGACGCTCTACGACAAAGCGGCTGGAGGGGCAGCCAACTGGTCAGGTGGGAGGACGTATCCAACCGAGGATTTCTGCGTTGCCTGGCCGGTCTGGGACGACTGGCCGGCCGGATCGGCGAGCAGGACGAAGCGGACCGCTGTGCCGATTTCCTGGCCCGACTGGACCCCACCTAAACCAAAAGATCATGGAAACCGACCCTACCCCCATCGACTACATCGCCCACACCAGGGAAACCTACTCCTCTCTGGGATATCCGCCCTACCGCTGGGCCCATAACGATGACCCACCCCCTTGGGCTACATTGGATAAACCTCTGGAGGAAGCCAGGCTGGGTTTGATCGCCTCGGGCGGGGTATATCAACGAGGTCAGGTGGCCTTCACCCATCGTGACGATGTAACCCATCGGGAGATCCCTATCGGCACCGACCTGGCCGAGGTGCGGGTCACCCATTTCGCCTTCGACCTGGAGGCGGCCCGACAGGACCCCAACGTGGTCTTCCCGCTCGACACCCTACGTTCTCTGGTATCCGAGGGGGTAATCAGGGAGTTGGCACCGACGGCCCTTACCTTTATGGGGGGCATCTATTCCCAACGTCGCCTGTCCGCCGAGCTGGTGCCGGTGCTGGTGGATCGTATCCTGGAGATGGAGTGCGACGTGGTGCTTCTGGTGCCGGTCTGACCGGTGTGTCATCAGTCAGTTGGACTGGTCGCCCGGGCAATCGAATCCAAAGGGGTTCCCACCCTTTCCATGACCAGCGCCCGTTCGATAACCGCCTCGGTTAACCCCCCAAGGGCCGCCTTCACCGACTTCCCGCTGGGACACACCTGCGGTCCGCCCGACAACCCCGTCCTGCAACGTTCCATCCTGCGCCAGGCCCTGGCCTTATTCGAAACCAGGTCGGAACCCGGCCTGGTTGATCTGGGCTACCGATGGCACCAACCCTGGAAAGAGGAGGCCCGGCGTCTTCAAGACCACCGTACCCCGCGATACGACACCCCGCAGTACCAAAACCAGGATGACCGGAAAGCGGCCGAAGCCTCCTACGGGCCGGAGATCGCCTGCGGGGTTTGCGCCCCGAGCCAAGTCCCCCGCACCTGATGGTCTCCGAACTTTATGATCCGAAGGAGTGGGAACCCGTCCCGGGATTCTCCTTCGCCGACCTCACCTACCACCGGGCGGTAAACCAAGGGACGGTTCGGATCGCTTTTGATCGCCCGGAGGTGCGCAACGCCTTTCGTCCCCAAACGGTGGACGAGCTCTACACGGCGCTCGACCATGCCCGGCAATGGTCGGAGGTGGGCACGGTACTTTTAACCGGTAACGGGCCGTCCGCCAAGGACGGGGGTTGGGCTTTCTGCTCCGGCGGGGACCAGCGGATCCGAGGCAAGGACGGATATCGTTATGCCCAGGGTGAACAGGCCGACTCGATGGATCCCGCCCGGTTGGGCAGATTGCACATCCTGGAGGTGCAGCGCCTGATCCGCTTCATGCCCAAGGTGGTTATAGCCGTGGTGCCGGGCTGGGCGGTCGGCGGAGGCCACAGCCTGCACGTGGTCTGCGACCTCACCATCGCCTCGCAAGAGCACGCCATCTTCAAGCAGACCGACGCCGATGTGGCCTCGTTCGACGCCGGCTACGGCTCGGCCTACCTGGCCCGTATGGTGGGCCAGAAGCGGGCCCGGGAGATCTTTTTTCTGGGTGCCGACTACACCGCCGAGGAGGCCTTCCGAATGGGAATGGTCAATCTGGTCACCCCCCATGCCGAGCTGGAGAAGGTGGCGCTGGAATGGTCGGCGGCGATCAACGACAAGAGCCCGATGTCGCAGAGGATGATCAAGTACGCCCTCAACCTGGTGGACGACGGTCTGGTCGGCCAGCAGATCTTTGCCGGCGAGGCCACCCGGCTCGGCTATATGACCGACGAGGCCCAGGAAGGTCGGGATGCCTTCGTCGAGAAACGCCCCAAGGATTTCTCCCGTTTCCCCCGATACTTCTGATCCGGCTCAGTCGGGTGGTGCCGATTCTCCCTCGGACTGCTTGGCCAGGTAGAGCCAGCCCAGCCCGTGCAGACCGACACCGATACCCAACACCAGCGTGACCGTCCAGTATCCGCCGACGGCCGCGCCCAGAGCCGCCAGCGTGGCCAGGGTTACGAGTGCTACCCGCACTCCGTTGAGAGGTCCGTACATATTTCCTTCCTGCGGTTGGCGGTATATTCTATGTCTGCGGGATGATCTGAGGAGGCCGCATGGATAACGAAGTATGGAGATGGGTGTGGACCGGCATGGCGCTGATCATGGCCGTCGGGGAGATCATCACCGCCGGGTTCTTCCTCCTCCCGTTCGCAATCGGGGCCGGATTGGCTGCGGTCGCCGCCTGGATAGGTTTGACGGATGTGGTTCAATGGGCTCTCTTTTTCATTGGTACGGCGGTATCTATGCTTTATGTGCGCCGCTTTATCCGGGTTCAAGACCAGGAACAGAGTCTGGTGGTAGGTCCCAAGCGCTACGTGGGCGGAACCGGGTTGGTAATCGAAACCATCGATACCGACCTGAACACCGGTCTGATCAGGATCGAAGCTGAAGAATGGCGGGCCATCACCGACGGTGGTCCGATTCCGGAAGGAACTCGGATCAAGGTGGTGGAACTAAGAGGGACCAGGTTGGTGGTCGAAAGGTCGACCAAAGAGACCTGAAAAATCGAGATTATCTAGCAAGCTGAGAAGGAGCAACAAATGGAAGTAGCGGGCATACTGCTGCTGGCTGTAATCGCCCTGGCCGTCTTATTGATAGCGGCCACCGGATTCCGGATCGTCCGGCCCTTTGAGCAAGGGCTGATCGAGTTCCTCGGTAGGTATCAGAAGACGGTAGAGCCGGGGCTTCGTTTCGTCATACCGTTCGTGCAGCGGATCCTCAAGGTGGACATGCGGGAACAGGTGGTGGATGTTCCGCCCCAGGAGGTCATCACCAAGGACAACGTGGTGGTAACCGTCGACGCGGTGATCTATTTCGAGGCCACCGATCCGGTGAAGCTCAAGTACGCGGTGGGTAACTTCATTCTGGCCATCACCAAGCTGGCCCAGACCAACCTCCGTAACGTGGTGGGCGACCTCCAGCTGGACGAGGCGCTGGTTTCACGGGAGCTGATCAACAGCAAGCTCCGTCAGATTCTCGATGACGCCACCGACAAGTGGGGCACCCGGGTGGTCCGGGTGGAGATCCAGCGGATCGAGCCCCCGCCGGATGTGGCCGACGCCATGCACCGGCAGATGAAAGCCGAGCGGGATCGGCGGGCGGTGGTCACCGAGGCGGAGGGCCAAAAGCGCTCGGCCATTCTGCAGGCCGAGGGCATCAAGCAGTCCGCCATCCTCAAGGCCGAGGGCGAGGCGGAGGCTATCAAGCGGGTGGCGGACGCCGACAAATATCAGAAGTTGACGGTCGCCGAAGGTGAAGGCCAGGCCATCGAACGGGTTTTCCAGGCCATCCACACCGGTGACCCGACTCCCGACCTGATCGCCATCCGCTACCTGGAAGCCCTGCAGGGAATCGCCAACGGGACCGCTACCAAGGTCTTCCTGCCCCTGGACACCTCCGGTCTGCTGGGGTCGGTGGCGGCGATAGGCGAGCTGCTAAGAGAGGGAACTACCGACCAGGACGGATAGCAGTTAGCAGTACCCTTTCTAAAGGATCTGGCTCAGGAACAGCTTGGTCCGGTCGTGCTGGGGGTTGGTGAAGAAATGCTCCGGCGTCCCCTCTTCCACCACCGTTCCGTAGTCGAAAAACAGAACCCGATGGGCTACCTCACGGGCGAACCCCATTTCGTGGGTGACCACGATCATGGTCATCCCCGACTCGGCCAGCTCCTTCATCACGTCCAGCACCTCTTTGATCATTTCCGGGTCCAGCGCCGAGGTGGGTTCGTCGAAGAGCATGATCCTGGGGTTCATGGCCAAGGAACGGGCGATAGCCACCCGCTGCTGCTGACCGCCGGAGAGCTGCCCAGGATATTTGTCGGCCTGCTCAGGTATCCCGACCCGCTCCAATAGCTGTCGGGCCTGGGATTCGGCGTCTGTGCGGGTCCGGTTGCGCACCCAGATCGGGGCCAGGGTGATGTTTTCCATCACGGTCAGGTGAGGGAACAGGTTGAACTGCTGGAAAACCATGCCCACATCCCGCCGGATGGCGTCGATGTTGCGGAGGTCGTTGGTCATTTCCCGACCGTCCACCACGATTCTTCCCGCCTGGTGGCTTTCCAACCGGTTGATGCAGCGGATAAAGGTGGACTTGCCGGAGCCGGACGGTCCGATAACCACCACCACTTCTCCCCAGCCGATGGTGGTGGTTACCCCGGATAGGGCCTGGAAGTCACCGAACCATTTTTTGACCCCCTCGCAGACGATGGCGGGAGTCGATCCGTTGCCGGTTTGTTTAGCTGCCATGTGGTGAAACCTCCTTGAGAACCGTTTTGACCTTCATCAGCGTTCCCCCAGGCCGATGCTTTTCTCATAGCGCAGGGCCAGCCTGGAGATGGTGAAGGTGAAGACCCAATAGAACAGCGCCATGAAGAACATCATCTGGGTAAGCGTGCCCTGGAAATTGGGATCGCTTTGCTGGGGCACGAAGTTGCGGGCGATCAGCAGCACATCGGCCAGGCCGATTATGGCGACCAGGGAGGTGTCCTTGAAGGCGATAATTATCGATCCCACCAGGGCAGGTATCACCGTCCGGATGGCCTGGGGCAGGATCACCAGAGAGGTGGATTGGACCACGCTGAGCCCGACCGCCCGGGCCGCCTCATACTGGCCCTTGTTGATGGCCTGAAGCCCCCCGCGGATGTTCTCGGCCACATAGGCGGAGTTGAAAATGGCGATGGCCGCCACCACCCGTACGATCTCGTCGAACTCCACACCGGACGGGAGGAAGGCGGTGAGCATGGCCGAGCCGAAGAACAGCCAGGTGATCATAGGAATGCTCCGTACCAGCTCGATGTAGCCGGTGGCCAGCAGACGGAAAATGGGCAGGCTGGAGGTGCGGGCCAGGGCCAGGACCAGACCGGCGGGTAACGAAAGCGCCAAACCGCTGATCGCCAGCAGAATGGTCAGGTTGAAGCCCCCCAGGAAGGTGGTGCTCTGGAACTCAAGGGAGGTGTCAGAGCCTCCCAGCAGAAAAGCCGCCACGATCAGGAACGAAATCGGAATCCAGGCCCTGACCAGATTGGCGCGGCCCTGTTCCGTCCCGCCGAACACCGGCGCGCTTAGCAGGGCCAAGGCCAGCGCCACCATGAAGGTTCTATAAACGAACGGCATGGGGACGAACCAGATAATCAGGGCAAGCATGGCCAGCCCGGCCCCGGCGGCCCGTACCATCTCCACCGGCTCATGGATGGTGATCGCCGCTGCCACCAGAGCCAATCCGATGGCCGCCATCAAAACGGTCGACCAGAGCGGCCCGTCACCGAAGGCGAACGACATCAGGCCGACTATCACGCCCAAGATTCCCACCGTGGCACCGGTGACGGCCCGGTTGGGCGGAAGGCCGACCACCCAGATAACCACGCTTCCCAGGATGCCGAAGATCAGCAGGGTCCCCAGATCCGAGCTTAAGAAGGGGGTTTCTCCGAAGCCCAGGATGTCGGCCCAGTCCAGGATCGGGTCGCGCTGGATGACGAAGATGATGATCGGATACGAAAGAATCCAGGCAGATATCAGTACCCGACGCATCAGCTTGGGCCGTTGGCGGTGGAGGAAAATCCCGACGAAATAGGCCAGGATGGTGACCCCGAACAGGATCGTCCAGGGGCGGGCGGTGGTAGTAGCGATCCGGGCGGTGGTCTCGTCGAATTGGCCCTCGGGAACCGGCAGCCAAACCGTCCAGAGTGCCAGCGTAACCAGGGCCATGCCCAACACCGGAACTACCAAGATCGGGACTGTCTGCTCGCTTTCCCGTCGATGGGCCGCCTGAGCGAAGAAATGAGCGGCCACCGCCCCCGCCAAGGAAGCCAGCTCGATCCAGGTGCGGATCGAGCTCCAATCGGCCGGATTGTCGAACCGGAGGAATGGGAGCCCGAAACTGGCTGCCCCCTCACCGTGGTGCATTATTCCGGTGAGGAACACCAGCACAAAGGCGGCTCTAACCCCTTGAGCCATCTTTTCTACGGAAATCTGGCCCCCGAACTCCCAGGAGGCCAGCGACCAGACCACCAGCACCGCGAATATGCCTATGGAAACCCAGATCCGGATCAGGTCGTCCTGCGGGAAGGCCTGCACCATGAGCAGCTTCATGTTGTAGGTGACCGCCGCCCACCGGCGTTCGGCGGCGAACAGGTAGGTGGTTACGAACCCCATCAGGTTCAGGACTATCAGGACAAAAGCCACCGTCAGGAAGGCGTTGAAGGCGATAGGCCCCCAGGTATCGCCGGCGAACAGGTTTTCCCTACACCAGGCCCAGGGGCCGGACCGGGGCTTTTCGGGGGCCAGCTCGGCGGTTTGCGGAGGCGTCATCTGTTCCATTTCAGCGTTCCACCAGCTCCATACGACGGTTGTAGTAGTTGACGATGCCGGACAGGAACAGGCTCACACTGGAGTAGAAGGCCATCCAGAAGATGAACACCGGAAGGGTCTGCCCCTCCTGGTTGAAGATGGTCTGGCCCACCTGTACCACGTCGGCGTAGGCCACCGCTATACCCAAAGAGGTGTTCTTGGCCAGGTTGAGGTACTGGGAACCGAGCGGCGGGAGCACCACCCGAAAGGCCTGGGGGAGTACCACCAGCCGCAGGGATTGGGCCCGATGAAGCCCGAGCGCCGAGGCGGCTTCCGACTGGCCTCTATGAACCGCCATGATGCCGGCCCGGACGATCTCCCCGATGAAGGCGGCCGCATAGAGGGTAACCCCCAACCAGGTGGCCACGAACCCCGGGGTCATGGAGTTACCGGCGTCGCTTGCGTATCGAGGGAAGTTGGTGGGCACTTCCACTTCCGGCAGGCTGAAGCGTAGAGGTGAACCCCCGGAGAAATCGTACTTGGTGGCCAAGAAGTTGAACAGAGGTTCGAAACCCCAGTTCATTTTGTAGGTGAGGGACCTTCCCATCACCCGGATGATGGTGGCTTCCCCGGCACCCGAAACGAAGAAGAAGAACAGGACGATCCCCAGGAAACCGGCCACTCCCAGCCGGAAATAATCATCGTCGGTCAGCTTGGCCATACCCGCCGGCGAGCGGAGTTTTCGCATATAGCGCACGATGAACCAGGCTGCCAGGGCCAGCGACAGCCCTCCCATCAACCACTGGAAGGAAATGACCGGAAGGTTTCCGGCTACCCAGGCCAGGGCTTGGAACAGCCAGCCCAGCACCCCGGCTATGGGATGGGCGAACCACCCTCCGATCAGGAACACCAGGAAGACGCCGGTCGCCCAGCCGAAGGCATGGGTTTCCCGGCCTTCCCGTTCCAGGATCTCGATCCGCTTTTTATAGGTCCAACGGGCAACCACGACACCGACGGCCAACAAAACCATATATTGCCAGCGACCCGCCTGGGGAATCAGCCACGGAATGGCGATACCTTTGGGGCTGGCGAACAGCCATCTTGACCCCTCCATATCCGGGGTGAGGTCGGGCAGCACGCCTATGATCAGCGCCTGCCAGAACAGGATCTGCACCAGCAGGGGGATGTTGCGGAAGAACTCTATATAGGAGTTGGCGATCCGTGACACTATCCAGTTGGAGGAGAGGCGGGCAATGCCGATGATCGTCCCCAGTACGGTGGCCGCCACCACCCCACTCCAGGTGATCCGAATCATGTTGACCATACCCACCGACAGGGCCTCCAGGCCGGATTCAGGGTCGGTGTTGAAGCCTTCGCTCAGCTTGACCCCCAGTGGCTCTCCGAGAAAGTCCCAGGAGAAGGGGATGCCGGTGGCCCGAAGGTTGGCGGTGGCCTGGGTTATAAGCACATAAGCCAACCAAACCAGTGCGATAAGGCTCCCCAACTGGGCGACCCATTTGATAACGACAATGTTTCGCCACAGCGGCGGCCTGGTCGGTACTGGACCTTCTGTCGGCTTCGACATGCGTCCTTTGGTCGGCGGTCTTGGCTAGGAGGATACTACCAAGAAAAGCAAGAGGGAGGGAACCAGGTGTTCCCTCCCTCTTGTGGGTGTGTTGTTGGGAGTCTTAGCTTAGCGGGCCGGTGGGGCGTAAATCAAGCCACCTTCGGTCCACCGCGCATTGGCGGAGCCCGGTCGGGCAAATCCCAAGGCTTCCAGGTTGTTGACGTAGATCTCGTCATAGTTACCAACCTGGCGGATGGCGTGCTGGAATGCATCTGCCGGCAGACCCATCTTGGACTGAAGCTCGTCATCGCCCACCCCGAGCAGACGTCCTGCCTCAGGATCGGGCGGGTTGGCGGTCATCTCATCGACATTCGCCGAAGTGATGCCCTTCTCGTCCGCGATGATCAGCGCATAGACGGTCCAGTTGATCACGTCCGCCCACAGGCTGTCGTTCTGGCGATACATCGGCCCGAGCGGTTCCTTGGAGATCGGGGTGGTCGGGAAGATGATCCAATCACCCTCGGCGATTTCCCCGTTACTGACCGAGGAGAAGCGATGTCCGAACAACGCCGAACCGTCGGTGGTTACCAGGTCGCAGGAGCCCGCACGGAACAGGTCCATGGCCTCCGGGAAGGCTTCGACCGTCACCAACTCGATTTCGGCTCCTACCACCCGAGCACCTTCGGTGATGTTCTTCTCGGTGGTGGTACCGGCGTTGGTGCAGAGGCGAGCCCCGTCCACGTCGGCGAGGGTTGAGGAGTCGTCAAATCCGAAAGCGGCCTTGCCCATCACCTGCTGACCGTCATAGAAAGTGGTCGGACCGAAGTCGCCACCGATCTCGGTGTCACGGCTCTGGGTCCAGGTGGTGTTACGGAAGAGAACATCAACCTCACCGGCGGCCAGAGCGGAGAAACGCTCGGCGGCGGTGGTACCGATGAACTCAACCGCGTCGGCATCTCCGAATACGGCCGCGGCTACCGCCCGGCAGAAGTCGGCATCAAAGCCCTTGAAGGAACCGTCATCTTGGGGTTCCGCAAAGCCGATAGCGCTGGTTGACACGCCGCAGCGCAGGCTACCGCGCGCTTTGACCTCATCAAGCGTGCTGCCCTGTAAAGGCGCGACCTCTACAACTTCCGGCGCTTCGGTGGTGGTCGTATCATCGGCAACCACGTCTGGGGCGGCGGCGGTGGTAGTGGTGTCGTCTGCGACGGACCCGGTGGTGGTGACGTCGTCTGCGTCATCGGATCCACAGGCGGCGACGACAAGAGCCAGGACTGCCAGCAAAGGTATTATTTTTCTTACCATGTTGTCCCTTTCTTTTGTTTAGTTCTGGTTGGAGAAGTCCCTATCTGATTAGGGAGTCGGGTGGACAATGGTCTTAGAGTTTAGTTGTTCAAGCACCAGAGTTGCGACACCTTGGGCATCCAGCTCATAGCGGCCGAGAATTTCCTCTACCTTGCCATGAGGAAGATGGGCGGTTGGAATACCCAAGGTCTCCACTTTGGTGGGTCCGACGGCGTTTATCCGATGACGGATCGCCTCTCCGATCCCTCCGGCCCGCAGGCCGTCTTCGACCGTAACCACCAGCCGGTGCCGGGCGGCGTGGGAAATCATCTCCTGGTCTAGCGGCTTAACCACCCTCGGATCCCATACCGAGCAGCTGATTCCGTGCGGGGCGAGCAGATCGGCCGCATCACAGACGGCCTCCAGCATCTTGCCCACGCCGATCAGGCAAACCTCGGTCCCTTCCCGCACCAGGCGGGCCGACAATCCCGATCCGACCTCGGTGATCGGCACCCGAGGGGCGGGGGTCTTGGGCCAGCGGATGGCGCAGGGTCCGTCCGTGATCCCCAAGGCGGTATCCAGCATCACCAGGATCTCCTCATACGATGAGGGGGCGAAGATGGTCATACCCGGAACCTTCGACAGCAGCACCATGTCCAGGGTTCCGTTATGGGAGGCACCGTCGTCTCCGGTTATACCGGCCCGATCGATGCAGAAGATGACCGGACAACCATGCAGGGCGGTGTCGAGGTTGATCTGGTCAAGGGCCCGGGTGAGGAAGGTGGAGTAGATGGCCACTATCGGGCGGAGGCCTCCCATGGACATGCCGGTAGCCATTCCCACCGCGTGTTGCTCGGCGATCCCGACATCAAACACCCGGTCGGGATAACGGTTTTGTAAGGGGAGCACACCGGTGGAGTCGGGCATGGCGGCCGTTATCGCCACCAGCTCGGGATGCCGTTCGGCCAGCAACAACAGATGATCGGCGAAGGCGGAGGTATAGCTCCCCACCTTGATCGAGGAAAGGTCGTGCATAGCCTTGATCGGATCGGTTTCCGCCGGGGCATAGCCGCGTCCTTTATGGGTGATCACGTGCACCAGGGTGGGGCCCTCCAACCTCCTGATCTTATGCAGGAGCTGTTCGAGCTGGGGTAGGTCGTGCCCGTTGAACGGTCCGAGATAGCGTATGCCCAGGTGCTCGAAGATCGAGGGGGAGTCCCACATATGGCGGATGGCCGCTTCGGTAGCGCCGATCCCCCGTCCGAGCAGATCCCCCACCCAGGGGACCGACTCGGCGATGGACTTGACCAGGTCCTGTCCCCGTTCGAAAGCCGAAGAGGACCGAATCCGGATGATGCTCTCGGAGAGTTTGGAGATGGTGGGGGCGTAGGAGCGGCCGTTGTCGTTCAGGATGATGGTCACGTCGGCACCGGAATGCCCCAGATTGTTCAGCCCTTCCAGGGCCATGCCGCCGGTTAGCGAGCCGTCCCCCACCACCGCCACCACCCGGCGATCTTCCTGGTTGGCACGGAAGGCGGTAGACAAACCGTGGGCGTAGGAGAGAGCGGTAGAGGCGTGGCTGTTCTCGATCCAGTCGTGCTCCGACTCGGCCCGGTTCGGGTAGCCGGACAGTCCATCGGGTAGGCGAAGGCTGGAAAAACGGGGTTGGCGTCCGGTCAGCAGCTTGTGGGGATAGGCCTGGTGTCCGGTATCGAACAGGATGGCATCATGAGGGGATCGAAAGGTACGGTGGATGGCCAGGGTCAGCTCCACTATGCCCAGGTTCGATCCGAGATGGCCGCCGTTGCGGGTAACGGTGGACACGATGAGGTTACGTATCTCCGTGGCCAACTCTTCCAGGGCCTCGTAGTCGAGCGCCTTCAGGTCGGCGGGATGGTGAATCTGGTCTAGCAGTGGCGTTGGTGTTGGGTTCATGGCTTTTGGAGGCTGCCTTACTCCGGAAATCGACTCTGGGAGAGCTCTTCCCGACGTCGGTTAAGTAGATCTATAACAATTTTATCAGGGGTGGGGGCGAAATCTCTATAAAACATCCCGATGGCTAAGAAGCTCTTCGGTGTTTGGGCTATCACCACCTGGTCGGCCACCTCCCGGAACCGGCCGAAGGCTTCTCGTGGACCCACCGGTGCCGCCACGATTACCTGGTCCGCCCCCAGGTTGGAGGCGATCGGGCAGGCCGCCAGAGCGGTGGAACCGGTGGCGATCCCGTCATCCACGATGACCGCGGTGCGTCCCTCCAATCCGGCCGCCTCATGCCCACCTCGAAAGTGTTCGGCCTGGCGGGCCAGCTCCTGGCGTTCCTGCTGCTCAACCTGCTCGATTTCCGAGCTCGGGATTCCCAACCTTTTGATCCGCTTCCGGTCCAAAATCCGGATTCCGCCCTCTCCGATCGCCCCCATGGCCAGCTCCGGTTGAAATGGTACCCCCAGCTTTCTGACCAGTAGCACCTCAAGAGGGGCTTCAAGTGCCGAAGCCACCTCATAGCCCACCTCAACCCCACCCCGAGGCAAGCCCACCACCACCAGAGGACGGCCTTTAAGATGGCCCAACAGCCCGGCCAAAACCCGACCGGCATGCCCACGGTTGTGGTACATCATCTCGTTTCCCTCGTTTGGATACGACTAACCTTGCGGTTGGCCCGGCCTGGCCGGGCCTCCCTGAATAAACCCTGTCGAAGATAAGAACGGTGCACTAAATGGTTCCTGCCCTTTTTGCCCAGTCGGCCGCCGACGCCTGCGGCATAGACCCCAGCTCGATATGCGGCCTGGTATACGACCTGACCGGCAGCTCCGGCTTCGCCCGCCTGGCCGATCTGGCTTCACGTCCGGTGAAGGTTCTGTTAATTCTACTTTTGGCCTGGGTGGTAAACCGGGTGGTTCTCAGATGGCTGGATCGGGTGGTCGAAACCTGGGTTACCCGCCGCACCCCTTCCCAAGCCGCCGACTCCGATTCGGACCAGGCCGACTCCGGCAAGATCCTGGGTGCCGCCGCCCTCCGTCGGGCCCTCCAGATGGAGGAGCAACAGGAACGCGCCAAGCAAAGGACCCGGACGCTGGGAGGGGTGCTCCGCTCCATCGCCTCGGTCGTGGTCTACAGCGTGGCGGTGATGATGGCGTTGGGCGAGTTCGATGTGAACCTCGGCCCCCTGATCGCCGGTGCCGGAATCGTGGGCGTGGCGATCGGATTCGGTGCCCAGAGCCTGGTCAAGGACTTCCTGTCCGGCGTTTTCATGCTGCTGGAAGACCAGTACGGAGTGGGAGATGTAGTAGATGTGGGCGAAACCGCCGGAGTGGTGGAGGAGGTAAAGCTCCGCATCACCCAGATCCGAGACATCAACGGCACCCTATGGCATATTCCCAACGGCGAGATAGCCCGGGTAGCGAACCTGACCAAGGATTGGGGTCGAGCCGTTATAGACGTGGAGGTTTCCTATGACACCGACATCTCCACCGCTATGGAGGTCATCAAAGGGGTAGCCGACGGTCTGTGGAGGGAGGAGCTGGAACAGTTCACCATCACCGAGGAGCCGACCCTTGCCGGCGTTCAGGCCTTCGGTGAGAACTCAGTCGCCATTCGTCTGATGGTTAAAACCGAGCCAGGTGAACATTGGGGTACCGCCCGAGAGCTGCGCAAACGCCTCAAGTACGCCCTTGACGAGGCGGGCATCGAGATCCCCTTCCCGCAGCGAACTATCTGGGTTCGCCCCCAGCCGAATACCGTCCCACCGACAGAATCCGACCTTACCTGAGCCGCTTGTTCCGGTAATGAACCAGATTCTGGCGGCGGTCGATCTTTCGCCCATGTCGCGCCGGGTGGCGGAACGGGCCAGGATTCTCGCCGAAGCCCACCAGGCCGAGCTAAAGCTACTCCACGTGGCCGAACCGCCCGACATTCCCCTTTCCGACGAGATGCTGGAGAGGGTCTACCTATACCGGCAAAGCCAATCTGAAGACCTCCTGACCTGGATCAACTCCCGGGCCGTCTGTCCGGTTGACCTGGAGGTCGTGTCGGGCAACATGGCTGCCCAGCTGGCCAAAAGGGCTAGACAGGCGGAGCTGGTGGTAACCAGCACCTCTTCGGTCGACCAAACCAGAGTGGGTCCGCTTACCACCCGTCTGGCCCGAAAACTCCGTACGCCGGTGCTCAGCGTCCGGAGGCTGCTACGAACCCCCTATCGGCGGGTGATCGCCGCGGTGGACCTGTCCGAGGCCAGTGCCTCTGCGATTGATCTGGCCCTTTTTCTGGCCACCGGTGCCGACACGGTGACGGCCGTGGTTTCCCTACCGACGGACGACGAAATCATGCTCTCCGATGCCGGGGTGGTGCCCGAACGTCTGGACGTGTTACGCCGGGAAAGGCTGGGACTGCTGGAAGAGAGGATGCAGAAGTTCGTTTCGGGTTGGGGTGGTCTGGTAACGCCGGTGGTTTTGGACGGCCCCCCACCGGAGACGGTGGCCGAGTTCGCCCGGCTGTCAAATGCCGATCTGGTAGTGGCGGCCAGCCGAGGTGCCGGCGCTTCCAACCTGGTTCTTCTGGGGAGGAACGCCGAGCGGATGATGTGGACCGTCCCCTGCGACGTAGCTATCGCCCGAGTGCCCGGACGCTTCTACCGCCCGTAAGATATCCCGCGTCTCTCCAAATAGGTGGTTGCCTGGTTATCCTGTAAGCCAAGGGCCCGTAGCTCAAGCGGTCAGAGCAGCGGACTCATAATCCGTTGGTTGCAGGTTCGAGTCCTGCCGGGCCCACAAAGTTTCTTGAAGTAGACAAGTGTTTCCGGACTACCTATTTTCCACGAAATCGGGAACCCACTTGCTGACTAACGAAACTTACAGTAAGATAAGTAAGTGAAATGTTACTGTTGAGTCAACGCCCTTTTTAGAACGACTTCTATTCATACTAAGGACGTTTTGCCATCTGGTAACGGCGCTTGACGGGCTTGAGAAGCCGGGCCACCCCCCTACAAAACTCTTCATCCAGACCCTTTTCGGGGCTTCGTTTATACTTTAAGGGCAGAAACTATAAGCCAACCCCCCGAAATTGCCATGACCTTTCAGTTTCTCGGCCCCGATCCGTTGGAAAAACAGATATCTGAGGCGCTGCGTCTGCTGTCGGCCGGGCGTTCACCGGCCGAGATTGAGACCACACAGGTGGAGATTAAGGAAGAACCTGGTCGACGTAGGGGTGCGGAGGTTGTAGGCGGATCGGATACCAACGAGCCGGCAGCCGCCTACTTGGCGGGGGAGATGGCTTGCCTGGCCAACACCGAGGGGGGAGGGGCCATAATTCTGGGGGTCGCCGATGACGGCACCCGAATCGGCAGCGATCTGAACGCCCAATGGTTGCGTCACCGGATCTACGAGCTGACCGAGCGCAAATTGACCGTGGACGTCCGCGAGGCGCTGGTCGACGAATTCCGCCTTTTGGTGATTGCCACGCATGAGGCGATCGAGCCCATTCGCTATCGGGGTCGCCTGCAGTGGCGGGTCAACGACAACTGCGTGGAGGTAGACCCATCAACCTGGCACGCCGGAAGGCTGCATCGCAGCGGTTTTGACTGGTCGGGTCAGCCCTCCGGCCATACTATGTCGGACATAAGTCCGGTTGCCGCAGAAATTGCCTCCCGTTACCTGCGACAACGGGGAGGGCCGTCCGACCTGGAACTGGCCGAAGCCTCGGTGTCCGACCTGGTGCGCCGCCTGAACCTGGCCGACGCCGAGGGCATCCTTAACAACGCGGGCAGCCTGCTTTTCGTGGCCACGCCTCATATCGGCCTCGACTACCTACGGCGAGACGTGCCGGGCGGGGACAGCAGACAACGGGTTAGAGGCGAGGGTCCGCTTCTCCTACAGATCTACGAGACAGAACAGGCGGCGACCGTGGCCAATCCAACTGTTCATGTGGCTCAAGGCTTCGTCCACAGCCAGATTCGGATAATTCCCCCGAGAGCCCTGCGGGAAGCCATCGTCAACGGGGTGGTCCACCGTGACTGGCAGACTTCGCAGCCGACCACAGTGGAGCATGTCGGTGAAACATTGACCGTTACCTCCCCGGGCGGTTTTCTGGGAGGAATCAACCCTTTGAACATCATTTCTCATCCGGCGGTGCCCCGCTATCGTTGTCTGGCCGAGGCGACCGCCGCGCTGGGTATCGCCGAACGCCAGGGGATCGGCATCGCCAGGATGACGCGGGACCTGCTCGCCTTGGGGAGACCCTGTCCCGAGATCGCCGAGATAGACGGCCCCTATGTGAGGGTGTCCTTGCTGGGCGGTGAGCCCGACCCGGCCCTGATCCGACTGGTCTTGGATTTGGCCCCACCGGAACTAGCCGAGTCGGTCGATGCGCTACTGCTGATCGACAGTCTGTGCGCTAGAGGTTGGGTAAATGCCGAAGTAGCGACGGAGGTATTGCAGCGTCCGATCGGGGAGGCCGCCCAGGCCATCGACCGGCTGGCAGCCGCCCAACTCGGAGATACCGAAGCAGCAGCGGGGCCCTATCTGATCACCAATGTAGCCGGTGCCGGGCCCCTGGAACCGACCGCCTACCGGCTAAGTAACGAGTCCCGGCAGCGTATCGGCCATCGCTGCATCTGGCTTCACTCCCTGGAAGGCCACAACCAACTCCTGATGGACTGGGCCGGCCACCGCGGACGGGTATCCAGCACCGAGGCCGCCGACCTGCTCAACGTGAGCATCCCCACCGCCGGACGCAGGCTGGCCGCTCTCGCCGAGGAAGGCCTACTCAAAACCTCCCGAGCCAACGGAACCGGACGAGGCTTCCACTACCTGCCCACGATCACCTAAACCTCCCCGGAGTGCCCGCCTATCCGGTAGCGGCCTTCGTCTTTTGTTCGTCTTTCATCAGGAGAGCCGGGAGGATGGCCAGCAGGGATAGCACGCCGGTCACCCGGAACAGGCTCTGGAAAACGTGTAGTCCGGCCTCTATCACCAGGGTTTCGGTTTCCTGAAAAGACCCGAAGTCGGCTTCGGCGGTGAGGTTGTAGAACTGTTCAATCCCCCAGGCCGACAGGGCGGCCAGACCCAAGGCCATCCCCACCATCCGGGCGGCGGTGACCAGCGAAGCCGCCGTCCCCCAGTAGCGGTCCGGCGAAACGCTCAAGGCCGCCACCCCGATCGGAGGGATAACCAGGCCGAATCCCATCCCCGCCGCCACCAGTGGCAGGGTCAGGCGCAGTTCACCCACCTCCGCCCCCCAGCCGCTCATCACCAACAGGCCCGACCCGATCAGGGCCAAGCCTGCGACACACACCAGACGGAGCCCACCCCAGCGGAGGATATAGCCCCCCAATATCGCTCCCACCGGTATGGTCGAGGTGAGGCGCAGCAGATGGAAGACGCTTTCCCACTCGTCCTTGTTCATAACGGTCTGGGCCATTAAGGGAACGGAGACCAGGGCGATGATCAGGGCCACCCCCACCAGGAACTGGACCCCGTTGGAGGCCAGGAAGGTTCGGGATTGGTATAGAAACGGTGCCAGAAGAGGCTGGACGGTTCTTCTCTCCAAGCGGATCAGAGCCCACACCAGGCCCGCTCCGATCAACACCAGCAGGTAGGGGAGGGGGGAGGAAGCCGAAAACAGGCTCCTCTGCGACAGACCAACCGTCAGGAAGATGAGTGCGCCACCCATAACCATCGCCCCCAGGTAGTCCATCTTGGCGGTCGGCTCGCTCCTGTTGCGCAACAGGGCCAGCAGTCCGATCAGGATGAAGCTCTGAGGGATGTCCAGCCAGAAAATCCACCGCCAGCCCAGCCATTCGATGATGGTGCCCCCGTAGAGCGGCCCCAAGACGGCCCCGGCCTCGGCGGCGGCGGTCACCAGACCGATAGCCAAGCCTCTTTTCGGGGGTGCCACGGTCGCCACCGCCATGGCCAGGCCGATCGGAACGGTGGCCCCACCCCCTAGTGCCTGGATCACCCGGGCCGAAACCATCCAGCCGAAGTCGGGTGCCAAGGCCACCATCGCCGATCCGATCGAGAACAAAACCAGGGCGGCCTGGAATATCCTGACCCGACCGTGAACGTCCGAAAGGCGGCCTCCCAAGGGCATAGCCACCGTGTAGGCGACCAGGTATCCGGTCACGATCCAGGCCGCCCGGTCCAGGTGGGTGAGGGGGATCTCCAGGTCCACCATCACGCTCGGCAGGGCCGCCACCACCACGGTCTGATCCAGGGCGGTGGAGAACACCCCCAGACAAATGATGGAAAGGATCGCCGTGTCGGATGAACTTATAGAGGTAAGACGGCGTCGGAAGCCGCTTTCAACCTGGTTAGGCACCCGGGAGCGTGATGTCTACCGGCACATCGACGTCCTCGATGGTTATAACCCGGACCGTCTCCGGAGCATCGTCGTCGTAAACCTGTCCGGCGATTCTGATCTGACGCAAAGCCCGGTCAGATTCGCCGATCCACAACAAAGCGTCCAGCGAATGGCCCGAGCCGGCGTTGGTGATCAGTGCCGAAAGATCATCGGAGGCCAGCGTGGTTTCAAGCCTCAACGCCGGACCGCCCCCCAACGATTCGGAACCGGAAATAGTGGCGTCCTCGATGGCCAGGAGGATGTCGTGGAGGGTCATACCCAGGCCGGTCAGGTTGAACGGGATTTGGTCGGGTTCGACCGGACTCCATGGGGCTCCGTCGAAAAGCTGCATCAACACCTCGTCTCCGATTCCTACCACTTGTATCCGGACAAACCCCAGGGCGGACTGGGCTTCTACCGCCAGCTTGAAGCGGTCGGGTTCCTCTACCTCGGCGTTGAGTCGCTTGAGGGTGGTGCCCATGAACTTGGCACCGGTTTCGTTCTCGTCCACCATGGTGAACTTGGTGGTGGAAAGGGTTGCTATCTCCTCCGCCGCACCCTTCAACACCGCCTCCGCACTCAACGCTTCGGTGGTCGTGGTAGTGGGATCGGCCTCGGGGGCCTCAGGTTCGGCCTCACCCCCGCAGGCCCCGGTCGCCAAAACGAAAACGACGGCCAGAGCTACGAAAGCGAGGCGGTTTCTGAGCCCTGGCGACATTCTGTCTCTTTCTGGTAGATCTCTTGGCACCTTCAGGCGGTTTTTCGGCGGAGGGCTTGTCTCTCGGAGTAGAGCATCCCCATGATAAATCCTTGGAGTCCAGCGATGATGGGTGTGAATACGCTGAGGACGATGAGAATTTCGTTATCCATGCTGCTCCTTCGCATTATAGGCGATCGACTACCTTGGCTGGTTTCCTATCCTAATACCACTAGCCCTTAATAGTAGCCATATAAAGAAAATATTATAACAAATTAGATCAAAAATAAACTTAACGCCATTAAATCTGAGCTAGGTTCTGTATAAATGCGAGAGACTGCCCCGGGGGAAGGGAGTGGTCAGCGGGGGTTTGGAGTAGTTATGGGGCCTCCCTGGGGCGGGGATGTACTCCAGGAACTTGATCGCCCCGAGTAGCGTCAGGGTTTGGAGTAGTTATGGGGCCTCCCTGGGGCGGGGGGATAGATCCATCCTTAATTTGGGAGCCAGCGCTTCCAGAAGGTCGCGGTCGCAGCGTTCCTGCAGGAAGGTCACCAGGTCGTCTTGGCGGGGCTGGCCGAACACCATCCGGTAGACGGCCAGGGAACGCTTGAGCGCCTCGAGGTTGGCGGCATCTTGACTGAGAGGGAGCGCTGGAACATGGCGTTCGATATAGGCACCGTCCGGTAGCGGGAACAGCCAGTAGGGAACCATCCCGTGCTCCTCCGACGACTGTTCCCGGGCGGAGTCGAACATGGCCTGCCACACGTCTTTCGATTCGCCGGACAGGGCTTCGAGGCCGAACCTTTGCGCCACGTTCTTGCGGATGGCGTGGCCCTTGTAGCGGTGCACCCGTCCCTCACGCTGCTCCAGATCAACGGGATTGTGGGGGAGGTTCCAGTGCATGATGGCGTGGCAGTAGGCGTGGAAGTCCAGACCCTCCTGACCGACCGAGGTGGACGCCAACACAAACGGCCAGAACGGAGAGTTGAAAGCCTGCCGCACCTGCCCCTCCCGAGCCCCGGCCTGACCTTCGACTGCCTCCTGGGTACCGAAGCGCAGGGCAAAATGGTTGCGCATCCTATGGCGTTGGATATCCACGGTCCGGTTGTCCTGGGGGCGAAGTTCGTCCACGGCGGGCGCACCGGTACGGATGGTCAGTGACTCCCTCATAGTCGAGGCAAGGGCGAACCAGGCCTCTTCTTGGTCGGCGGAGAACAGCCCTTCCAGATCACGCAAGGTGTGGACATACTCGTCCAACACCGCTTGGAGGTTGCCGGCGGCACAGTAGTCGATGACCTGCCGCCAGTAGGGGAGGTTTCCCTCCTCGGCCCCCTCGCCTCGGATCAAGACCATCGCCTCCACCAGGTTGAACAGGCTACGGAAGGCCCAGGCGGTCCGGGCGGCGGCATCCCGGGCGGCGGGCAGGTGAAGAGTGTCGGGTCCGGTAGCCCGGGTGAGGGCTCGAAGGGCGGTAGTGGCAGGACCGGCCACCGCACGCTTGGCGAGCACCTCCAACAGATCCTTGGGAGGGCGGCCCAGTTTGGCCACCCATTCCGGATCTTGGGCCAGCTTCTTGACCTCCTCCACGTGGTGATACCAACTGGTGCCTTTTTCTTCCCCTCTCCAACGGTCGGCCAGGTCAGGTCTTCCGAACCATTCCCGGGTACTTTCTTCATACAGCTTCAGGTCGAGCAGAATCGGTGCCGCCCAATACCAGCTTTGATCCTCACGGTTGTCGGGCCGGCCGGTGTCGGAAGATTGCGCGGTGAGCTCGTCAAGATGGGGCTTGATCTGGTTACCGGCCCGGGTTAAGGCATCTTCCAGCGTGGTTTCGCTACCCGCCTCCTGGATCGGATCTCCCAGCCGGGCCAGGCCAGGACTCGGATAGAGCATCCCGAGCACCGGCATGCCGGTTAGGTGTCCGTCCGAACGGGAGAACTGCAAAAGGCCCCGCTGACTCTGCCTAGCCTCGGGAGTGTTACGGATGGTTTTATCGAGGCCGGTGAATATCCGCCGCTCCACTTCGTAGCTCACCATGGTCGCCACCGATTTGGGAACCACCCCCCAGGTCGAAAAGATCAGGCGTTTGGTGAACTGTTGCTCCCTGGCCGACTCCCAGGCACCCGAGGAGCGGTAGTAGGGGAGGGCCGGCGGCAGCCAGAGCAGAGTCCAGGCCTGGTTTTCGTTCATCCATTTGAGAAGGTTGCGCAGCCGGGCGTTGGCCGGATCAAGTTCGCCGTAGGCCTCCACCTTCTCCCAGGGGAGCGACACCTGCCCCGGGCCGGCGACCAGATCGACCAGGCTATCCCCTGGTGACTCTTTCAGTCTTTCGACCACCTTTTGCTTCAGCTTGTAGTGGTCCATGAAGCTGAGCAGATACGGTGCCGACTTCCAGTATTCGATCACGAACGAGCGCCCCACCTCCCGTCCGATCTTCTGCAGGGCCAAAAAGTCCTGCACATCGGCAGAGGTGAGTTCCAGCCCTTCCGGGTCGACCTCTTTCAGCATCGCATCCGATTTGGTTTCCACGCTGAGCCGCTCGTTGCGTGACATGACCTTCCGAAGCTGGGATTCGATCTTCTGCTTTATCTCCAGGATGGGATCGATTCCGGCTTCGATCCGATACATCTTCTGCCGATAGTCCTCCAGGAGATAGCGGAGGTTGTCGGGTTTCTTCTTTTGGTCGGGGTCCAGGAACTCGACCGTCCTCAGAAAGTCCTGATAGTGGTCGTCATCGGCGCTCTCGTGCTTCATCGTGAACATCCGGTAGGGCGTGGCCGAAAGGAGCAGGATCCGCACATGGGTGTCCTGTTCGGAAAAGTTGAACAGCCGTTTGGCCAGCTGGGAGGTGGCATCCTCACCGTCGAGCAGCTGCTTGAAGCGCTGGAACTCGTCGAGGATCACCAGGTCCGGTTCCAGGGCATGTACACAAACCTCCGCCAAAATAGAACGAAGTTCGCCGATAAAGTCGTTCTGCCGCCACCGATCTTCCTGAGGAATATGTTTCCTTTTCTTTTGGAAGTGCTTGCACAGTTTGTCGTAGCGCTCTCTTAAGCGGTCACCTTCAGCTTCCAAGCGATTCTTGAAGGCTTCGGCCAGGTCAGAGTCGAGCTGGTGGTGGTCATAGTAGGTTTCCAACCGCCAACGAAAGTGTCCGGTATTTGTGACTCTCCCTTGCATGATGTTCATAGGCGCGGCTCTATGATCAGGCCACACCTTCTGCAGCAAGTGGTAGAGGATTACCCGTTCCTCGGCGGTCCCCATGCTGCTTCTCAGGTTGAACGAGGTGCCTGGTGTCAGGGCCAGGTAGTTGACCCGGTTCTCCTTCAGGTCGTGGATATCACGGGGTAGAAAACCCAGTCGGCCGGACTGGATGAACTTTTCGTTGCCTATCCGAAGTTTCCGAACGTTCTGCCGGGCGATCTGGGCATTAGAGCAGATGTAGACGATGTCGATCTGTTCGACACTGTCGGGTCCCTCCCATAGGTGATCGAGCGCCTTGGCGATCAGACCTCGGGCTACCAGGGTCTTACCCAGGCCCACCTCGTCGGCGACCAGGAAGCGGCGAGAAGAGTCGGAGGCTTTATAGAGCCTTTCGAAGGCGTACTCCACCGTGTCGCGCTGGAACCCTTTCAGTCCGTCCAATACGGCGTTCGGGTCGGGACGCTCTCCTTTTCTTCTTGGCGAGCTCATTTACGGAGTCCTTCCCCAGCCTTCAACACCGGATCCAATATTTTCCGCAGGTCTTCCGGCAGGAGTGCCCCCTCTTCATCGCTGCTCCTCAGGTCGGCCACCAACGATTCGATCTCATACAACCGGTCGGGGTTGTTACTCAGGCACCGGAGCAGCGATTCCAGCAAGGTTTCCCGACTAAACCCGCCCCACGACCTGTCTCTTTTAACCAT
>VXMP01000018.1 GCA_009841075.1 Acidimicrobiia bacterium
CTGTTCCTCTTGCCCGGCCTTCGGTGCTTGGCAACCCTCTACGTATCATGACTTTTCCAAAAGGTCAACCCCTAATTTTGGGAACGCGAAAAAAATCCCCAAGTACCTTTAAATTTCCTTCTTTGTCGGGTGGGTTCAGGCCAAGTCAGGGGAGCAGCAGGGTGGCGACCACCAGGAAACCTCCGAACCCGACCACATCGGTCACCAGGGTCAGGAAAATGTTCGAAGCCAGCGCCGGGTCGAAACCCATCCGGCGGAGCACCAAGGGGATAGCCGTACCGGATAGGGTCCCTATAACCAGGTTGGCGGTGGTAGCCACGCCCATGGTCAGCCCGAACCTGAAGGTGCCCCCGAAAACATATCCGACTATTCCGGCCAGCAGACCGATCGGTACGGAGTTGATCAAGCCGATGGCGACCTGATTCAAGAGCACCTTTCCTGCCCGGCTGGGGGCTAGTCCGTCTATGGCCATCGACCGGATCACCACCGCCAAACTCTGCGCCCCGGCGTTACCTCCCATCAAGGCCACTACCGGCATCAGGGCGGCCAGGATCGGCCCGATGTCGTTGATTACGGACGATTGCCGTTCGATCACGAAGGCCACCACCAACGCCATTACCAGGTTGATTACCATCCAGGGGAGCCGCATGGCTGCCGCCCGGGTCACCGAGGTAAACACCGTTTCCTCCGGGCCGGCACCCATAGCTGCGGCGAAATCCTCCGAGGCCTCGGCTCGAACGGATTCCACTACCGCCTCATGGGTGACCATGCCCAGCAGTACCCCGGAATGGTCGACAACCGGCAGACCGAACAGCCCGTATCGCTGGGCCAGCTCGGAAACCTCCTCACGGTCGGTCTCGGGACGCACCGACACCGGATGCTCCACCATCGTCTCTTCCAGCCCCACCCCGGGCCGCGCGAACACCAGATCACGAAAAGAGACCACCCCCACCAGATGCCTCCGATGATCGACCACATAAACATAGGAAAGGTCGTTGATCTGGTCGTGAAGCTGTCGGAGGCGTTCGGTGGCCTCGCCGGCGGTCAAACCCACCTGCAACACCGCCACGTCGGTGGTCATCAGCCCTCCGGCGGAGTCGGGGGCGTGTTGGAGAAGGGCGATCAGGTCATGGGAGATCTCGGGTTCGAGCTCGGCCAGGATCTGATGGCGGTCCCGATCGTCGAGCTGTCCGAGCAGGTCGGCTGCCATGTCGGCGTCCATGGCGGAGATGAGACGGGGGATGCGGGCCGGGCTGAGCTCTTCAAGTAGGTCGACGCTCAACTCGGGGCGCATCTCGTTGAGGATTCCCGCCGCGTCGGAAACGTTCAGGTCGGATAGCAGATCGGTGGCGGCCTCGACATCCAACTCTTCCAGGATGTCTGCTGCGTCATGGGGGTTGGCCTCGGCCAGCGACTGCCATTCGGCGGTGTGGGTGTCGAGGAACTCTTCGACCTCCTCCGGCTCCACTCTCGCCCGGTTGCGCAACCTTTGGGCGAGGGCACGGGGCCGAGGGAGGTTTATCGGCATAACGCCGAGGTCAGCCCTCGAAGGGCATGATGGCGACCACTTTGACGCTGAAGGTGCCACCCGGGGCCTGATAGGTAACCTCATCACCCACCTCGGCCCCGACCAAGGCCGAGCCGAGTGGGCCGTCAGGGGAAGCAAGCAGGTAGCCGGGGACCTTGTTTTCGGGGACGGCCACCAGATATTGTTCCTCGTAACCGTCGTCTTCTCGCACCGTAACGACCGAGCTTATCTGCACGGTGTCGTGGCTTCCTGGTTCGCTGACCGTGGAGTTGTCGAGCAGGTGGCGCAGTTTGCGGATCCGAGCCTCCATAAGGCCCTGTTCGGTTTTGGCGGCGTCATAGTCGGCATTTTCCCGGATGTCACCATGAGCCCGGGCTTCGGCGAGCCGCATAGCCATGTGGTTGCGCCCTTTGGTGGTCAGGGTGTCGTATTCTTCTTGGAGTTTGTGATATGCGGCCGGGGTCAGCCAGGTTTCGGAGTTGCTCATGGTGAACAGGATACCTGCGATAGACGATCATTTGGTCTAACGGGTTTATTCCGCCACCCTGCCAAACTCCCTATAGGAAAGCCCCGTCCGATTCAAGGGACAAAGATTCAGGAAGGAGGTGACGGCATGACCGAGAGGCCGCTTACGTCTTTTTCGCCCGGTGGTGGCTGAACCTCCAAGCTCGGCTCTGACGAGTTGTCGCAGGTTCTGCGGCCTTTAACAACCCAACCGGCCTGGTCTCATCCCCAGCTTTTGGTGGGGGTTGACTCCTCCGACGACGCCGGTGTATTTCGGCTGGACGAAGATATGGCCCTGGTCCAGACGGTTGATTTCTTCGCTCCGGTCGTGGACGAGGCCTTCGACTGGGGAAGGATCGCCGCCGCCAACGCCTTATCGGACGTCTACGCCATGGGCGGCCGGCCGCTCACCGCCCTCCAACTGGTGGGATGGCCCCGATCGAAGCTGTCATTTAGCCTGTTGAGAGAGGTAATGTCCGGTGGGGCAGAGGCTATGGCAGAGGCGGGGGCCACCGTTACCGGGGGGCATTCGATCGACAGCGAGGTACCTTTGTACGGGTTTGCCGTAACCGGGACGGTCGGTCCCGGCCGGATCATCACCAACCAGGCCGCCCAACCCGGCGACGCCATGGTGCTCACCAAACCGCTGGGTACCGGCGTGATCGCGGCCGGACTGAAAGCGGGGGTGGTGGACCGGACTGTACGGGACCAGGCGGTGGAATCAATGTCGGCGCTGAACGGGGCGGCTGCCCAGGTGATGATCGCCAATCAGGTGCGCTGCGCCACCGATGTCACCGGCTTCGGCCTGATCGGACACCTTCGGGAGATCATGGCCGGTTCGGGCGTGTCGTCACGGGTCGAAATGGATCGGGTTCCGGTTCTTGGAGGTGTGTTAGACCTGATCCGGTCCGGGGTGTATCCAGGCGGAAGCCTACGCAACCTGGAGTCGGCCGAGCCGTCTATCCGAACCAGTCGATCCCGGACGGAGCTTCAGATACTGGCCGACGCCCAGACCAGCGGAGGCCTGCTGATGGCAGTTCCCTCCCAACACCTTGACGAGATGATGTCCGAGCTGGTTCAAGCAGTTCCGGCAGCAGCCGTTATAGGTGAGTTCACTTCCGCCGGCCCGGCACCGGTACTTGAGGTGGTCTGAATCATGCCGGAACCTGGCGGACCATCCGAACCGGCCGGGCGTTTGCAGGCCATCGCCTCGGCTTTATCGATCGGAGGATTGCAGCGGCATATTTTTATCTGTGTGCCACAGTCCAACCCCCGTTGTTGCACCTATGAAGAGGGTAAACGGGCCTGGAAGCAGCTGAAACGAGCCACCAAGTCGCTGGATCTGGCTTCACCTCCCCCCGGTTGGAGAGGCGACCCATCCCAACCGCCGGGTAAGTACGAGGTAGGTAGCGGCACCGTACTACGTTCGAAGGTGGATTGTCTGCGGATATGCGAACAAGGCCCGATAGCGGTGGTCTATCCCGATGGGATCTGGTATTACTCGGTGTCGGGCGAAGTGCTGGATCAGATCATCCATGAACACCTGGTCGGGGGTCGGGTGGTGGAGGAATATGCCTTTGCGCTGGACCCGCTACGGTAGGCGCTAGCTGATGCGCCGGCACCTTCCATTAGTTCTCCTGGTTTCGTTACTGACCGTATCGGCCTGTTCGTCGGGATCGCCCGAATACCAGACCCCTCCACTGGAATTGCCGGATGAGGTGGTACCCAACTATGTAAACCCGATCGATATGGATCAGATATTCCCGGCCGACGGAACCTGCCGGATAGCGAAAGGGGCCGGAGTGCGGGTTTTGCAGGTCATAGACGGCACGGGTGCAGACGGCTTGCTCCACCCCGGTGACATCCTGGTCTCGATCGACGATGTTCCCACCCCCACCCGAGAGATCCTTATCGACCAACTAGAGGATCGTCCGGTAGGAGCCGTGGTGGAGATCGACGCCACCCGATCAGGCGAACCGATCGAGGTTTCCATTCCGATGTCTCCGGCACCGGGTACGCCAGGGCGATCGCTACTCGGGGTTATCACAGAGACCAACCTGGAGTCCATCGGGCCGGAGGGGCTGTTGGAAGGCTCCGGGTCGGTTGATAACGTCCGGGCTCGTCCCGTGGTCGTCAACGACCTGATCTTCAGATACGACCCTCTGGGAGCCGACTGGATGCCCTATCCGGGAGATCCGGCGGATCGTATAGTCGGGTTGGATTCGGAGCTTTACACGGTAGCCGAATCTGCCCCCTTGTCTCTGATGAAGCCGGGCGAGGAAGCGCCTATCCCCATCCTTCCCGGGCCGGTTGACTACCAAGCGGGCGGAGTGTCCTTCCAGTTGGTGGCCTTGACCTTCGAGGAGGTCATCGGATCGGTAGGCGATCTGTTGTTGGTGGCAGGCGTGGCTTCGGCAGGTCCCGACAATGTTGCTTTCGCCCTGCACGCGGTAGATCCGGTTTCGTCAGCGGTGGTTTGGATCCGTCCCACCGGCTTGTCCGACACGAGCAGCCCTCTGCTGGCGGCGGATGCCTTCCGTAGCCCGTCCGGCGAGCAAGCCCTGGTGGAGCTGGTGGAATACGACCTGCTGACCGACACCCGCTCCGAGCTTTGGAACTACTACCTGGTTAACGAGGCCGGCGAGGGGACGGTAGGTCCCCCCGGTATCGACCAGTTCTTCCCCACCAAGGGCGTTTCCGGCTGGTTCGACGAGGATTCTCTGATCTACCTGATCGATCTGGACGTTCCCCAGGTTGCCCAATGGTCGATACTGACCGGAGAGCATGAGTTTCTGATGGCCTACACCGCCGAGCAGGTGATCGGCCTGCGCACCGTGGTTCCGGTCGGAGACGGAGAGCATGTGGTAGAGGTGCGTGACTCCGAAGTGGTACTGGTAGATGCCAACCGCCCCGAAGTAAGCCGCCTCATCTCCCGGGGGTGCGATCACACCCCCCTTTAGAGATTTAGGGTTCGTGGTGGGGGCGGGCTACCTTTTCCGTTTCGGCGGGGGCACCGTTCTCCTCCGGGTTTACCCAGGGACTATCTTCCGATCCGTCTTCGGTTATGAGACCATTTCCCTCGGACGGTTCGGGTGGGTCCAGACCCAGGGCGGAGCGATGATCGTCCACGCTTACCGCCGCAAACCCGACCGGGTTATCCCTGGTAATGCTGCCGGCCTCCACCCCGATAATCTCGGCGACTTCCTGGCCGGAGATGGTTTTTTTCTCCTGAAGGCGGGTCGCCACGTTGAAGATGGCCACCTTGTGTTCCTCCAGCATGCTGTAAACCTCGTCGTAGAGCCGCCTAAGCCGGAGCTCGATCTGGGAGGACATCGTCTCGACTATGCGGTCGGTCGGGTCGGGGGGCTGATCCAGGACATGACGAGGAAGCCCGGCGCTGGAGGCGATGTTGTCGCCCATACCCCAGACCCCCACCATGCGGCTGCTGATGGTGGTGGCGTTGCGCAGGTCTCCGCCCACCCCCATGGAATTGTCGTTCTGGAAGAACATTCGTTCACCGGCCAGGCTGGCGATGGAGACCTTGATGTCTATCTCCAGCTCGGTTTTCCACTGGACGAAACGGTCCTCAAGCGGAATATAGGAAACGAACCCGCCCACGTCTCCGCGCCGTTCAATTGTGGCCACGTCGATGTCGGCGTTTTCTTTCAGAAGATGGGCGGCCACCGCATGGCTGGCCTCGTGGACGGCCACGGCGAATTCCTCCCGTTCCACGTATTCGAAGCCCTCGGCCGGACCCATCTCCTTGAGGGTCTTGGCCTTCCAGATATCATCCCACTCCACCGTATCACGGTCGTCCCTCTGGGCCAGGATCAGGGCCTCATTGACCAGGTCCTTGATCTTGGCCCCGGAGTAATAGGGGGTTTTGGCGGCCAATTCATCCACCTGTTGATCGCTGATGTTGTGGCTGACCTTGGCCAGGTAACCCTCGAAGGTGCGTACCCTTCCTTCTTTGGTCGGGTAGCCCACCTTGTAGATACGGTCAATCCGTCCTGGTCTCAGCAGGGCCGGGTCCAGGACGCTGGGGAGGTTGGTGGCCATCATGATGAAGATTCGATACTTGGGCGGGGGTTTGGGCTTCATGCCCAGCGCCTTGCGCACCTTGTTGGTTATCCCGCGCGGTTTTTTGAGGCCGGATATTTCGGTCAGCAGGGCCTGCAGGGTGCCCATACCTCCGCCACCCATTCCGCCACCCATGATGATGCGATTCCGCCTATTACCGGGTAGCGGTTGATCCGCTTCGGGGAGGTTGGTGGCCTCGGTTTGGGATGCCTCGTCGATTATCGACAACGACTGCGGACTCAGATACGACCAGGCGTTGCAACCTGTGCCGAAAGGGGACGCCGGCTGGGGTGGCCCGCCGCCTTGTGCCAAAGCACCCCGGCTGCCCAGGGCGTCGGCCTCGTCGAAGAAGACCACCACCCCGCCGTGACGTAGGGCCAGCTTGCGGAGCTTACGGAACAGGCCTTTAACCTTGAGGATGCCCACCCCGAAGAACATGTTGATGAAGGCACCGGGTTCGACGAACACGAACGGCAGGCCCACCTCTCCGGCGGTGGCCTCGGCTATCAGCGTTTTTCCGGTACCAGGCGGACCCCACAGCAGTATCCCGCCCGGGATGTAGCCGCCCTTGGCTTCGATCTGATCCGGCTTTTCGAGGAAGCCGACATTCTCGCGCACCAGTTCAAGCACGTGATCCTGCCCCCAAACGTCGGTATATCGGGTTTCGATCTCCTCGGGCATGACGGTGTCCACGCCACCCCGGGAGAGGAACCAGAAGAGCGCTCCGAACTGCAGGATCAGGAACAGGGGGTAGAACAGGAAGAAGATGAACTGTTGGAAGTTGCGGGCCAGAATCCTGGGGAGCTGGATAATGGCCTCGACGGGACTGTTGACGTCCGCCACGAAGTAGTCGACCACCGCCCCGAGGATCAGCAGGAAAACCAGGAAGCGAACGTAGCGGCCCAGTCGGAATCGGGTCCAAGGCTTGAACCAACGGTGGGCCTGGCGTTCCATACCTCCGAATATCGATCGGGTCCAGAAGCGGTTGTATACCGCCCACTTCTCCGAAACCAGGTAGTGGACCTGACGCAAAAACTCCAGCGGAAGGGCGATAAAGAGCGCTCGGCCGAAGGTTTCGTTCCAGGTGTCCTGTACGGCCTGGATGAAGGTGGTAAACGGTCCGGTCACCTTGGAGCTGATCAGCACCCCGAGCAGGAAGAGGATCAGCACGATGAACTTCATGCGGTCCCAGGTGGGGGAACGCCTCCGTACGTCGGTCTTCAAGGAGTGCCTCCTATTGTCGGGTGTTGACGATCCAGGATTCGACCGCTCCCACGATCTGATCCCGCTCCCTTACGAAGCACTCCAGCGAGCACCCCGCCGCTATCGAGTAGAGCTCGGTGGTGGAAGGGTTGGTCACAGACAGTAGATACACCAGACCTTGTGAGCTTCCGTCCTCGTTGGTGAGGCCGACCGTGGCACCGATGCCTTCGAACTCCCGACCGAACGTAAAGTCCCAGGTGTCAATCTCAACCCCCTGGCCGGGACCGGTGACGTCGTAGGCTAAACGGGCCATCAGACGGCGGGAGAGGAGCTCTTTTTCCTCCGTGCTGATTTGGCGGATGATGTGGGCACCGATCGGGAACGGGGAGGTAGTGACGTCAAGGTTCAGGTTGGCCAGATTGCGACCGGCTGCACCGTCGAAAGCCACGAAGCTGATCGGTTGGTATCCCCCCATGTCCGGCACGAACGGTATCGGGGTGATCAGCGACAGCTCGTCGGCCCGGTAAAGGTTCCATTCCTTGGGTAACTCGAACAGGGATCGGTTTTCCAGGTCCTTGTAGACGGTGGTGTCGGAGTCGGTGACGCCGCATCCGGCCAGCAGAAGCGCCCCGAAGAAAAGCAGGGCGGAAAACTTCCCGATTATTCGCATGGGGATAGGGTCCTCATTATCAAGATACGCGCCGTACCTCCTATTCTATTCCGCTATGGAGGTTAACTGATACCTGATATTCCGCCCGTTATTCCTGGAAGAGACCAGAGGTGACCTTTTTCGCCCATCACCCTTACGACACGGTTCTAGGTTTTGTGATCGCCTTGACCGGGATCGGTCTGATTCTGTGGGCCGAACGGCGGGCGAAA
>VXMP01000015.1:0-2434 GCA_009841075.1 Acidimicrobiia bacterium
AGGGACCTGTCGAGGGTGGTTGCACCCTAGATGGTGATATAACAGAAGAGGGCGGCAACTTTGAATGGCCTCTACCAGAAGTCAGCACTGACCACGGTGAGGTAATGGTCTACTTCTGGACCGGACAAGAAGGCGACTTCAACCAAGACAAATCCGAACACACCAGCATTGACATCAACGTCTCCAAAGCAGCCGAAGCCCTAAAAATAGAAACAACCCACGGCGATACTGGTGACCCTACCGCTGTAGAAGTTCTAATAAGAAGTGTTGATGAGGACAGTTATGAATATCAAGGCGAATATGCCAAATACGGCGAAACCGCCACCGTCACCATCCAACTAGTCGACGACGCAGACAATGATGGCAATCCAACAAAAGACTCCAAACCAGTAGCCGACAAGAATGTCGAGGTAAAGGTTCGTGTTCAAAAGAGCGACGGTGCTGGGAACACCGAGGACTCCACAATGACACGCCCAACCGACGACGACGGCAAAATCCAACTCACCTTCACCAAAAACGACCCCAACCCGGATGTGGACAACACCGGAACAGTGATAGTGACCGTTAGTTATATGGATGACGTAGGTAGTGCTGATCGGTCCAGTGCTCCGATTGCGGGAATAACTACAATCCAATGGACAGACGCTGAGGCTGAGGCCACCACCATCAAGCTTTCCAGCACCCGCAACTATGTCAAACTGCCTGCGGATGAAGGCGAAGAAGCAAGAGTGACCATTTCATCCCGGGTATATGACCAGTATGGTGATCCTATCAAGCAAGCAGTAACACTAATGTCAACTGGGGGTGGTACGCACTCGGCAAAAGCTCGATCCCTAGGATTCCATGTGACCTATAGGGTGGCTGTCCCCGCCGATGAAACAGGTAATGCGCAGCGGTTTGGAGCCTGGTTTGGGGAACCTGGAACATCATCCTTTGTCGGAACTGATGTCACCAACGCTGATCCACCAAGTGTGGAAGACGAAAGCTCTGAAAATGGTCAGACGGTTTACTGGGCCGAAAAACAAGGTTCTGCCAGCGGCGAAACAATCGCTCATGTAGACGAAGATGAAAGAACTATTGTTGTTAGTAGCGCCACACAGACCGGATACGCCGTTTACGACAGCGACGACCAATTCACCTTTGAAGATAATCCTGTATTGATGTCCAAGTTCGAAGAAGAACTTGACAAAGGAGATACGATTACCTGGACCATAAACGAGGGAGTCTCCACCTTCGATTTGAACCCGACCGGCTAAACATTTGGAGTGAAACGAACCTAGCTTTTAAAAGGCAGGGTTCGGTTCAACAAAATCACTGGGAAGGGGACCCGAAGATCGGGTCCCCTTCCCCCTTTGGGGGATGCCGCACTACGGTAGGATTCGCACGCTTACGACTGCGGTGATCGAGTCCCAGGGGCGACCGAGGAAGTTCCAGGCCCCAACTACGTACCTTCCCTCCTCGTCAGTGGGCCACTCAATCTCCAATGGAGACTCCTTCTCTGTAAGCAGGAATACCAGGTCCGAGCCGCTTCTCGTCATTGTCCAGATCGGATCGACGACTACCACTCAGGGAGACCACTATGACTATTCCACAAGAGCCCGCGGAGGCCTACCCGTGCAGGCCGTATCGGAAATACTGAACGCCAAAAAGTCAATTACCCCGGACACGGCACTGTCACTCTCCGAAGCGCTTGGTACCAGCGCGGAACTATGGCTCAACCTTCAGACGGCCTATCTGCTGCATAGCCAAATCTAGGTAAGGTGACCGTTCGGTTTCAAATGACCCGAATCTCCCCTGGCGTGTTTTTGAACGTGTCAGCAGAAGCATCCGACTAGGCCGAGTAACAGCTACATAAAAGGCACGCAATTCGGCGCTCTTTTCTTGTTCGTTTTTAGCCCGGAAGTCGGGGAATTGGCCTTGGTTCATACCTACAACCGCAACCGCCCGAAACTCGCGGCCCTGCGATTTATGAACAGTTAGGAGCCGAACCCCCGGATCTATAGGACGCTCCCGCTGAGCCCAGATAATATGCCGACTGAAGGCAGTCCAAGTACGATTCGCTTCTCCTTTTCGCGAAGCGAATTGCCGCATGTCTCCTCGATCAGGTTGATGTCGTCCGACCAGTCGGCCTGGGCCTGAACGTCAAGCGTGTTCATCAGGGATATCTCAGGAAGAGTCTTCACAAAAACTTCTGGGGTGTCTGTGGTGCACAGCGGCACGAGGGTTCGATAGTTCGGGTTCTCGTCCAATATTTTCGAGAGCGCCTCGATTGTCCTTACGCCATTTCTATCCAACTTAAGAAGTCGATCGATCCGCCACCAAGCTGATCGATGTTGTGGGTTGGCGTGCAAATCCATAAGGGCCAGAACCAACCGACCATGTAGGGAGGACAACCAATCTTCTGGCGAAGCTGCGGAAGCGACCTCGATATCTA
>VXMP01000015.1:2534-4525 GCA_009841075.1 Acidimicrobiia bacterium
TGTAGGGAGGACAACCAATCTTCTGGCGAAGCTGCGGAAGCGACCTCGATATCTAAGTGTTCCAACGCTCGCCGGGTATGGGGTAAAGCTGTTGATGTTCGGCCGAGAACTGCTATGTCTTCCGGAAGTACCAGGCCTGATTCATCTGGAGCCAATGACTCACGAGGGATACCTTCCCTCAAAAGTTGTTTAACCCAATTGGCTACGTTATCTCCTTCTTCTTTTTCTTCAAGTGCCTGGTAGAAATCTATATTTCCACGAGCCGGATATTGCATCTGAGAGGATTCTGTGAGTCGGGTTGATCCGAGTTTTTTGGCCACCTCAGTACCAAACCGCGCTATTGAACGTGCTGAACGAAAGTTATCCCTGAGTTCGAATCGCTCAGCTGAGTAGTCCTTGGCGAAAGCCTCCATAAGACGGTGGTCTGCGCCCGCGAACTCTACAACCGACTGCTTTGCATCTCCTACCAGCATCGCAGGTACCCTTTTATAAGGATCGTTAAGAGACCCGATCAACAAGGTGAACAGGCGATATTGTGCCGGAGTCAGGTTCTGTGCTTCATCAACAATGACCTGCCCGTACCGAACCGCCGCATTCCTACGTATCGGAGCCAGGTGCAGCAGATCTATTGCGCCAGAAATCATGCGAGGGTAGTCAACGGCACCTATGGAAGACAGCGCGGCTTCCCACTCGCATAGTTGTGGATGATCTTCCAGCCTCGCCTGAGCCAGGTCCAGTTCGGCAAAAAAACGCCTTGGTTCGGACAATGCCATACCTCTATCCTCACTCCAACGACCAATCAACTCCACCCTGTCTTCAAGGCGCGTGAGTACTTCGATATTGAGAGGTAGACCTATATAGGTCCCGGACTGCAAAAGCAGCGAATGCGCAAACCTGTGTATGGTCACTGCCTCAACATATTGATCTAAGCTACCGAGGCGGCTGTGAATCCGGTCCCGAAGTTCGTTGGCGGCCTTGACTGTGTAGGTAAGAGCGAGAACGGGTGAAGGGGGAGAACCGCTCTTTAATAGGTGTTCTATGCGCCGGGCCACTACCTCTGTTTTCCCGGTTCCCGCGCCTGCCGTAACCACTATGACCGGAGCACTGCTCTCCACTATCTTCAACTGATCCGGTGTGAGTTTACAAGAAGTATCAATCACTTTCCGCTCCATGCACCGATATTGAAGACTCTAAACGTTGTACCAGATTCTGTAGAGGAGTAGGCCAATCTGCGGCAATATCGGGATACTTGCTAGAGAAGGCGTTGCCGAGGCTACCGCCCGCTGATCCCTTCAGTTTTCTCAAAAGCCGGTCTGTGCTTCGATGATCCAAGTCCGGTCGAATCGCTAAACCAACCTGTCTGCACAGTTCCTCATCCCAGATGAGAAGCATCCTCTCAATGGCCTCGGCTCCCTTGGCCTCATTTTGGGCTGAGATTACTCCGCTTTTGTTTGTGGGCCACTTAAATTCGCCCGCTTGCGACTTCGGTGATCTGGATCTCACCCTTAGCGAGTTGGGCGGAGGTTCGTATTATCCGTGACACCACAGAAGATCCACCGGAAGGGCTATGATGCCTGCTTCCTTGCCGCTATAGCGGATACAGTGGGCACCGGTATAAAGTACTACCCCGGCTTTAAAGCGATCTCCCAGCGCATCACGCAGAATCCGCAGGCCCTTCCTTTCTCGGGGGTAGATCCTGGTTCCGGCCTTGACTTCTATACCCACAACGGAACCGTCCCGCCCGTCTTCGACCACAATGTCCACCTTGGAGCCGTCATGGGTGCGCCAATGGCCGACAAAGGGCCGATGCTCCATCCAGGAGGCCTGCTTGAATACTTCGCCCACCACAAAAGTCTCCAACAGGTGGCCGAACTGTTGCATGGCGGTGGGATCAGGCGATGCCAGTTTGTCGGGCGGGAGACGGAGAAGTCGGGCCGCTATCCCGGAATCCAGCATATGGAGTTTGGGGCTTCGCACGACCGACGAGCGCA
>VXMP01000015.1:4625-7665 GCA_009841075.1 Acidimicrobiia bacterium
GCTATCCCGGAATCCAGCATATGGAGTTTGGGGCTTCGCACGACCGACGAGCGCAGGGTCTTGCCCCAGGCCGGTAACCGGCGCACCAGAAACGCCCGCTCGAAAAGTCTCAAATAGTCTGAAGCGGTACTTGTAGCCAGGTCCGCTGCGGCCCCCGCTCTGGAGATGTTGAGTAGCGAGGCGGTCTGTGAGGCCAGACGACGCAGCAGGGGTTCAAGCGCAGAAGGTTGTCGGACCCGACCGACTTCCTGCAGGTCGCGCTCCAAGCTGAGGGCAATGTAGTCATCAAACCATCGGGCTCGGGCCGCCTCGGATCGGACCAAGGCCAAGGGAAGGCCCCCCTTGGCGATCAATTCCGCATATCCGGCCCGGATGGTAAACGAAATATCGGACGAAACCGTCCCCTCGGGATCATCAAAAAGGGATTCCAGCAAGCTCTCTTGCCCTCCTCTGATCTCGCCCTGCGAAAGGGGCAGTATCTCCACCCGATGCAGCCTTCCGGTGAGCGACTGAGAGGCGACCGGAAGGGCATCGAAGCGGGTCGAACCGGCCAAAACGAACCTGCCCGGCGACCCATCTCGGTTCAGTTCGGCTTTGATCGAGTCAAGAAGAAAAGGCACGTGTTGATATTCATCTATGAAAACCGTACTCTGACCAGACACGAACAGCCCGGGATCATCGCGCACCGCATCTCGAGTTGTGGGATCGTCCAGGTTTATCACCCGACCGCCAAGACGACCGGACAACACCCTCAACAGGGTGGACTTCCCCACCGTTCGAGGACCCTGCAGCAAGATGACCGGGGCCTCCGCCATCCTACTGATTGCGACTTCCTCTAACCGGCGCGGTACGAGTCCCGTATTCCTCATTGACCCTGCTCTCGTAAATCCTGATCTAATTCTACCGTAAGATTTAGGGGTTTATGCCGGCAAATTTGGGCACAAAGTTTCGTGAAATCTACGAGCCTTGCGTGACGGCCTTCTCAACCCAGACGTCAAAGGGCCCGCCCACGGGCTAACCGTGAATCGACTAATTTCACCCACGCAAATCACATAGTTTCTCTCAAGAAAATCTACTAGTTTTCTCCACGAAAATCGCATAGTTCGGCGGTCCGGTGGTTAGAATCCCCTGCAACCATGAGAGATCCATACCCGAGAATTGTCGAACGCCTACTTGACCGCGAGCTTCTTCCGGCCTTCCCGGCGTTGCTTTTGGTGGGGCCGCGTGGGACGGGGAAGTCCACCTCGGCTGCTCGGTTCGCAAGCACCATCATCGATCTCTCGGTACCCGGCCCGAGAATCTCTGCCCGCCAAGACCCGGATGGGCTCCTGGCGTCCGCTTCCGGCACGGTGGTGATCGACGAGTGGCAGGAAGCACCTGAGATTCTGGGAGCGGTAAAGCGGAGGGTGGATGCCGAACCTTCAGACACCGTCAATCGGATAATACTCACCGGCTCGGTGCGGGCAGCCCACCAAACCACCACCTGGCCCGGCACCGGACGCCTGATACGAGTACGAATGTGGGGCTTAACCCAAGGCGAAATAGAACATGACCACACCTACAACCCGATCGAGCAGCTTTTCGCACCTCCTCAGCTTTTCTCGCAATCTCATCTCTCGTCGGCTTCAGTCCCTCCCCTCGGAGGTCCCTGCAACCTCACCAGATCGGACTATATCCAGCGCATTGTCGCCGGTCGTTTCCCCTATATACAGGAGATGTCCGATCGTAATCGGTCGCGCTGGTTCGCAAGCTACGTGGAACAGCTAGCCGAGTTCGATGCCCCTCAGATCGCGGTCGGAACCCCAAGACCTACCAAACTACGATCAGTGCTGACCTCATGCGCCGCCCGAACCGGCCAGGTGCTCAACCAGGCGGCCACCGCCCGAGATGCAGGTGTTAGCAGTATCACCGCCGAAGCCCATCTGCGCCTGTTGGAGGACCTGTCAATAGTTGTTCGCCTACCGGCCTGGCACTCCAAACGCCTGTACCGTCTTACCAGGTCTCCAAAGGTTCACATCGCCGATCCGGGCCTGGCCGCCCATCTAATGAACACCAACGAGACCCACCTAGCCCAGGACGCCACCCTGGTAGGACAGCTTTTCGAGACCTTCGTATTGAGCGAGCTCCTACCGCATCTCGAAGCGGTCTCTACCACCACCGAAATGTTCCATTTCCGCGATCATGCGGGACGGGAGGTTGACTTCATTGTCGAACGAGGAGGGCAGATCGTCGGGCTGGAAGTGAAATCATCCACCAAAGTAGGACGACAGGACGCCAAGAGCCTCCTCTGGCTACGTGACCAACTGGGCGACCGCTTCCACCTCGGTGCCGTTCTCTACGCCGGACAGTTCCCGTTCCGAATCAGCGACCGAATATGGGCATTACCGCTGGGAGCGCTGTGGCGGCCCGTCTGACGAACCCCTCAACCTCACCCGAGCCCTCCCTCCACTAACTGCGTTCCTGCCCCCTAGGCACCCTTGACCGGTCTGTATGCCCAGGTTAGGTAACGTTTGGGTCGAGTTGCGTACCGAAGGCATTGGAACGCGAAAAAAGGGGGTAGTCAACCTCTCTTAGACATGATAGGTTAGATATCAAACTTAATCAAATGATAATACCTGATTTAGGACAGAAGTGGATGCTTCTGGCCGGACAGGCTATACTTCTCGAAAGGAGGAGAAATGGAATTTCTGAATGAGATCCCGACTACTTGGCTGGTCGGGGCCCTGACCGCTGCCTACCTCGCCATAATCGGTGCCTACGGTGCCATCATCCGATATTTCTTTAAACAACGAAAAGAAAGCCAAAGGGCACGAAGCGAAATGAGAGCGCTAATCGGGAAGCTCGACACCAAAATGGATGCCGGGTTCACCGAAATTCGTAGGGAAATCCAAGCACAAAACACCAAAATGGATGCCGGGTTCACCGAAGTACGTAAAGAGATCAGAGATGGAGATGCCGCACTCCGGAAAGAAATTCAAACCGGAGACGCCGCACTGAGACGGGGGGATGCCGCACTCCGGAAAGAGATCAGAGAAGGAGA